>NZ_JAWMPW010000007.1:0-173880 GCF_033101115.1 Vibrio sp. TH_r3
AGTCTGTTTGTTTCATACAGTGTCTGTCCCGATAAACACTACTAAACTTAAGTAAAGCCATTAAAGTGCCTGTCCTAGTATGGAGTTAGTAGACAACTCCTTCATAAGGTGGCTGTCCTCGAAGAAAAAATCAACGGCTATTTTTACCTTTAAAGTCAACTAAACATTCGGCAGCTGCATCAAATTCATACTCTTGAACATAATCGATTATCTTATTGAAAGAGTCAGCTCTATCGGTAGACTCCAAGATACTTGCGATCTGTTGAGCAACTTCCGAGGCCTCAGTATTGTATTCAGCAATACAATGTTCTAATTGCACAAGCAACGTATCTAGTTTCTCATAATTAAGCTCCCGCCGAACAACCTGCTGTTCTGGAGAACTATTTATATCGACTAATTTATCTTTTATATCAATTAAAGTAGGTTCGAGTTGCTCAACTAAGCGCAATAAACTCGCGTTACTATCAGATACATTATTTTTTACAGCAGATTCAAGCTGTTCGGCCGCGCTACATACCTGATTGGCTCCTATTGTTCCAGCGATTCCTTTTAAGGTATGAGCCATCCTTTCCGCTTGGTCAGTATTCTGATTATCATTTAATGCTTTGTTAAAATCTTCTACGAAATGTTGATAATTATGATAAAAACGTTTTAGTAATTTGACATAAAGTTGGGAGTTATTTTGAGCTCTTTTTAAGCCTGATTCTATATCGATTGCAAAAATATTCGGAACATTCAATTCAGAGTTTAATTCTTGATGGCTGCTTTCAATGGTATCCGTTACTTTTCTTTCAGGATGTATCCATTTAGCCATGGTAATAAACATGCCATCAACATCAATAGGTTTCGATATATGGTCATTCATTCCAGCATCTAACACTTTTTGTTTATCGCCAACCATCGCATTTGCCGTCATTGCAATAATCGGTAGTACAGCCAAATGATGCTGTTGGCGAATTTTTTTGGTCGCCGTATACCCATCCATTACCGGCATTTGACAATCCATCAATACCCCATCGAATGATTGCTCAGCTACTCTATCTAAAGCTTCTTGACCATTATTAGCTAACACGACAGTCATTTTGTTTGTAGTCAATAATTCAACAGCTAGCTCTCTATTAATTTCGTTGTCTTCGACTAATAAAACATGTGCTCCACGTAAGTGTTTTCGAGCTTCACATGAATCATCCTTTCTGCTTTTATTACTATTTTCTATGAGATTTTTTGCACCAATAGTATTTAGTATGCTGTCTAGCAAATGAGAAGAGGTCGTTGGTTTAAAAATAACATCATTGATACCCAACTCATTAGTAACGTCAAATGCACTCTCTTTAGCATGGCTGGCCAGTAAAATTACTTTTGGTTTATGAGTAATAGCTGAATGAGATATAATCTGTTTCACTGTCTCTATCCCATCCATTTCTGGCATATCCCAGTCACACAAAACAATGTCGTATTTTTTATTGTTTTTTTCTGCATCGACAATGGATTTAATCGCGTCAGCTCCGTTGCCAACCGACGTATTACTAAAAGAAAAACTGGTCAGCATTTGAGTGAAGATGTCTCTAGATGCTAAATTATCGTCCACTAATAATATATTTAGGTGATCTAGTTTAGAGGTGATTTTTTGAATTTCAATCGATTGAGTTTTTTGAATCACAAAATCTAACACAAAATAAAATTGGCTTCCTTCTCCTTTTACGCTGCTACAGCCAATTTCTCCCCCCATCATTTCAACAAGCTTTTTACAAATGGTTAGACCAAGCCCTGTTCCTCCATATTTTCTTGTTGTTGATGAATCTGCTTGAGAAAAAGATTGAAACAGACGAGACATCTGTTCTGGCGTCATTCCTATTCCACTATCATTAACCTCAAACCGCAACGAAAGAATATTCTCTTTACGACTTAAGAGAATAACTTTAATAATAACTTCTCCTCCTTTATCGGTAAATTTGACGGCATTATTACCTAAATTAGTCAATATTTGTCCTAAACGCAGCGGATCACCTTTAAGCGACATTGGTATTTCACTTGGAATATCAAAATGGAACTCTAGAGACTTTTCTTCAGCACGTAATCCCACTAAGTTAGCAAGTTGATCAAAGACGTCTTCTAATTCAAAGTCTATTTGCTCAACTTGCATTTTTCCTGCTTCGATTTTCGAAAAATCGAGAATATCATTAATGATTCCGAGTAAAGATTCAGCACTGCGATGGAGTTTTTGTATGTAGTTCCGTTGCCTAGTATCGAGGTCTGTTTGCAAAGCTAAATAACTCATACCGAGTATAGCATTCATTGGGGTTCTTATTTCATGGCTCATATTTGCCAAAAAATCGGATTTAGATTTATTGGCTTGAATCGCTTCCTGTTGTGATTGTTGCAAAGCTTGTTGTTGACGTTTTCTTTCAGTGATGTCGCGTGCAATACTCATTAACCCCATCATGACTCCATCATTATTAAATAGCGGAGTTTGAACAATATCAAAAGGGATGCTTTCGCTATCGGTATTATCAAGGCGAAGCGTAAATTCATAGCGATGCGTTTCTCTAGTAGCCATCACATTTGAATCTTGTTCTCGTAGTTTTTCGGCATCATTTTTGTCGAAAAAATCAGCGTCTTGATGGCCAATAATTTGAGATTTACCTACTCCAATATAGTTTTCAAACTTCTTATTAATATCGATATATCGCCCTTGAGTATCTTTAATATAAATAAGATCAGGAATACTGCTATATAGAGTCGTTAATAAACGATGCTTTTCTTCTACTTTTTCTTTTGCTTGTTTAACCGACAGGTTCAGATCTCTCATTGCGACTTGAGAACGGCGCAAAATAACCATGAGCCATAACATAATAAAAATAAACACACTGGCGAAATAAAATAAATACTTAGAATTATCTCTAGAGCGTTGCAAATCTTGGTAGCGAAGATCCAAGTATTTTTGCAGAATCTCATCGGCTTTTAATACTGATGAGATAACATTTTTACTGATGCTCACCCCATTTAAATCAGCATTTACCAGTTGCTCAAAAGTCAATTTATAAGAAGAAATCCAAGCAACAAAACCATTAATATCTTGAATAGCATTACTGCTAACGAGTTTTATTTCAACCTGATCGGCAGCATCAATTATATGATCCAATTGTTGATTAATTTGTGAGATAAAAAGAGATTTACTCTCTTGAGATTTAAGCAGTAAATACTCTTTTTCCATTTGAAGTAAATTTGATAAATCTAATTTCAGGTTATCTAATGCATCAAAATTATCCAGTTCAGAAGACAACGGTTGACGGACTAGCCGCTCAACTAAAGAAACAGCATTATTTGCTTGAGTGCGTAGCGTGGAATTTAACACATTGATTTGCAGTCTTTGTTCGACCAATATGTTGAAGTTTTTCCTATAATCTAAGATATGCTGGGTAAAGAGATCCAACGCTTGTTGGTCTTCATCTGTACGTCCATCTATTTGTTCTATTTTGATTATAGTATGGAGTACTTGATCAATATAAAATGCCGTGTTCTCAGCGCTATTCTCATCCTTATCTCTCATGTAAGTCAGTTCGCTTAGACGAGCCTTATCTAGTTGATAAGTTAAATGAGTAATTGAAGTAAATTGATCTATCGTCGTAAAAAAACGCCCAGACCACAAAAGTAACGCAGCTAAAAAAAGCAAGACGACAAGACACACAACACCAATTAAAATCTGTCCTTTTTTGTACATATCTTTAGTGAGCATTAATTAAACCTTCACCATGTAAAATAAGTTGAACTATTAAGCGTAAAAGAACAATTAACGCATGAACTAAATAACACTATTGAGAATCTTCCCAGCCTCTCAGCCATTCCATTCTAAATTTTTGCGCGTCGGCTGTTCCTTCGCATACACCTTCATAATATTGACCAGAAAAACCAATTTGATAAGCAAAATTAGGGTTACAATATTCCTTTATTGCCTCAATATATCCTTGATCATATTCGGCTTGATTCACTTGACCTAATTTCTGTAAATCATTAAAAGAACGAGTATGAAACCCTTTAATACCATCAGAAAAACCAATTTGGTACCAATCACCATTTTTAGCCAAGTCGATATCACTTGAGGAACAAGCCATTAAAAATAGCGAGAGTGCAAACAAGCCCATTTTACCTCTTAACATTTTCATTCCTCAGAGATTCAATATACTTACTAAAAATGAGCTATATTTTCTTTTAAGTCAAATAGCTATGCGCCTATATCTAAGATGTATGACTATTTACCCAAATAATGCGCTTGGTCACATAAAAAAACACACCAAACCATTAAATCGAAATAAATGCCACTTAACACAGAATAGGTCCACTCAAGCACACATGGAATGCAACTAACATTAACCCAATTTAATATTAAAACTGAACTATACAAATAACGATTAAACGTGGGACAAATAATATGATGTGGTTTCTTTTCTGTGTAGCAGCCTTAATCGGTGGCTACTTTATTTATGGTACTTTTGTTGAGAAAGTATTCGGTATTAACGAAAATCGTAAGACTCCGGCGCATACCATGCAAGATGGTGTCGATTTTGTACCAATGTCAACGCCTAGAGTTTATCTTGTGCAATTACTAAATATTGCTGGTGTTGGTCCTATATTTGGTCCAATTATGGGCGCGCTATATGGTCCTTCGGCTCTACTTTGGATTGTGTTTGGTTGTATTTTTGCTGGTGGTGTGCACGATTATTTTTCTGGGATGCTATCTGTTCGTAACAAAGGAGCTTCAGTACCAGCGCTGTCAGGCCGTTATTTAGGTAACGGAGCGCGCCATTTTATGAACGTTTTTGCTATCGTCCTTTTACTACTAGTTGGGGTCGTGTTTGTTTCCGCTCCTGCAGGTATGATCACCAACCTTGTTAACGAGCAAACGTCTTTTGAAATATCCAATGTCACAATGGTTGTGCTTATTTTTGCTTACTACATTATCGCAACTATTGTACCTGTAGATAAAATTATCGGTCGCTTTTACCCTTTATTTGGCGCATTACTTGTCTTTATGTCTATTGGTTTAATGGCAGCAATTGTTATCTCAAGCGAACACACTGTCTTAGGTGGTTTTGTGATCAGTGATATATTCACTAATATGAACCCCAATAACCTTCCATTATGGCCTGCGCTATTTATTACTATTGCTTGTGGTGCGATTTCTGGTTTTCACGCGACTCAATCTCCATTGATGGCTCGATGCATGGAAAACGAAAAAAATGGTCGCTTTGTATTTTATGGTGCAATGATTGGTGAAGGTGTTATCGCTATTATTTGGTGTACTCTTGCGCTCTCTTTCTTTGGCTCAGTAGAAGGGTTGCAAGAGGCGGTTGCTGCTGGTGGACCAGGCAATGTAGTTTATAGTTCTTCATTTGGCCTGTTAGGTGTCTTTGGCGGTATTTTAGCTTTCCTTGGTGTGGTCATTCTCCCAATCACATCTGGCGATACTGCATTCCGTTCGAGTCGATTAATTCTTGCTGAATACTTTAATGTTGAGCAAAAAACTTTACCTAAACGTCTTTTGATGGCCGTTCCGCTATTCGTTCTTGGTGGAATTTTGACTCAAGTAGATTTTGGTATTATATGGCGCTACTTCGGATTTGCTAATCAATCTACTGCAACTATCATGCTTTGGACAGCTTCTGCATACCTACTTCGTCATAATAAATTACATTGGATTGCGACCATTCCAGCCATGTTTATGACGACGGTTTGCGTATCCTTTATTATGAGCAGCTCTAAATTAGGCTTTGGTTTACCAATATCCATATCGACCGTTGTTGGCGTTATTGCAGCAATATCGATTACTGCCTACGTAATTACTATTTCCAAGGGTAAAGGAGACATAGATTTACTCGATGAAGAACTAGATGGAGAGAAAGTCGAATCAACCGCGAAAACAGCCTAAAGTAATTATAAATTAAAAAGGGAGGAGCATATTCGCTCCTCCCTTTTTAGAACAATTGATGAAACTTATTTTAGTGTTAGTGGCTAATGGCTCACTTTATAAATAGGAAACCTAAGAAAGATTTTTTATTTGTAGTTCTTTTGGAACTTCAAAAAACATATTTTCTTCTCTACCTGAAATTTCTTCGACTTCAGTTGCGCCAAGCTCTCTTATTCTATCTAAAATTTGGTCAACGAGATCTTCAGGCGCCGAAGCACCAGCAGTCACGCCAATATTAACCATATTGTTAAACCAATCCGCACTAATATCCTCAGGACAATCCGTTAAATAGGCTTTTGTACCTAATTTTTCTGCGAGTTCTTTCAATCGAGTAGAATTAGAGGAGTTTTTAGACCCCACCACCACTAAAACATCGACTTGTTGCGCCATCTCACGTACTGCATCTTGTCTATTTTGAGTCGCATAACAAATATCATCTTTACGTGGTCCTTGAATATCCGGATATACCGCTCTAAGCCGCTCGATAACACTAGCGGTTTCATCAACAGAGAGTGTTGTTTGGCTCACGTAATGTAGATTACTTGGATCACGTACCACCAACTTACTCACGTCATCTGGTTTTTCAACCAAATACATTCCACCGTTGGCACTAGCATATTGCCCCATTGTCCCTTCAACTTCTGGATGCCCAGCATGACCAATCAGCACCACTTCCATATCTTTCTTGCTTGCACGAGCCACTTCCATATGCACTTTAGTGACCAAAGGACAAGTAGCATCAAATACCGTTAATGTTCGAGATTTCGCCTCTTCTCTCACCGCTTGAGATACTCCGTGAGCAGAAAAAATAACAATATTATCATCCGGTACTTCATGAAGTTCTTCGATAAAAACAGCCCCTCGGCGCTTTAAGCCTTCCACAACAAAACGATTGTGTACAACTTCATGACGCACATATATTGGTGGCTTATATAAATCTAAAGCTCTTTCTACAATGCTGATAGCGCGATCCACTCCAGCACAAAATCCTCGAGGATTCGCCAGTAATATTTTCATTTAATAACTCTTCATTTATCTTTGTAGGTTATTCTACAGATAATATTTCAACTTCAAAGGTAACATCTTGCCCAGCTAAAGGATGATTAAAATCGACGGTTACGGAATCACCCGTGATATCTGAAATAATTCCTGGTATTTCGACGCCATCAGGTCCAGAAAAAGCCATAATAGTACCGACTTCGACTGCAGCGTCACCGACAAATTTAGAACGGTCCATATGATGAATATTATCAGGATTAGGAGCACCAAAAGCATCTTCTGCTTTAAGGTCAACAGATTTTTTATCGCCAGCAGACAAACCAAGCAAGTGACTTTCAAAGTTTTCACTCAGGCTTCCATCACCAATTGATAATTGAGCCGGTTTTCCCATATTGTAGGTTGAATCTGCAACCGAACCATTCGCTAGTCTAATCGTAAAATGAAGTACCACTTTACTATTATTAATGATTTCAGTTTTGCTAATAGAAGAGACTGAATCAAACGAATTAGTACTGGCAGATGAGATTTTAGACATGGCTTAACAGATTCCTAAAGATAATAAGGGGATAATATTCTCTATTTAACCACCAACCGAAGGTTTTAAAAACCACAAGTTTGATCCGGATGTAAGAGATGTGATTTATATAGAGCGATTGACTATAAATAAAAAACACCAGAAGAGGAAATCCTCACTGGTGTTTATTTAATAGAGTGTTACTTAATCTTATTATTAATAAGTAAGTTACTGGTTTCTTTTTTGGTTATCGCCCAATAAGCTATTTCGAACTCGATCGAGAGCTAAAGAACCCATCTAAAATAATCATAGCGGCACCGATACAAATAGCAGAGTCAGCAAGATTAAAAGCTGGCCAATGATAACTCCCCCAGAAAAAATCTAGGTAATCAACCACAAAACCATGCACTAGCCGGTCAAATACATTACCAAGTGCACCACCAATAATCATTGCATAAGCAATATTATTCCACTTTTCAGTTGCAGGTAATTTACTCATCCAAAACAAAAGTAAGCCACTAACGAAAAAGGCGATAGCAGCAAAAAACCATCTCTGCCAACCAGCTTGATCACTCAAGAAGCTAAAAGCAGCGCCGTAGTTATGGACATACAACAGATTAAAGAAAGGTAACACTTCTATTCGATGTGCCCATCCATACCCCATGCTGTCCATAACAACCAGTTTAATACCAATATCAAAAGCAAACACTAAAGCCGCTAGCCATAGCCAGCGAACTCCAGATTGTTTAAGTGTCATTGCTTTCATAGTCATAATATATTTAGATTAAGCAAATTGACGTACTTCACCATCACCGTCAACATTTGACGCGCAGCGGCCACAGATTTTTTCATGACCTTCAATCGTGCCAACATCTGCAACGTGATGCCAACAGCGATCACATTTCTGTGCATCTGAAGCAACCACATCGACAAATAGACCTTCAATCTCTGTTTCTTGAGCAGAATCTGTTTTCTCAGTCAAAGATTTAACTGCTGCTTTTGAGGTTAGAAGAACGAAACGTAACTCATCTTGCAAACTATTCAATTTATCCGCTAACGTTGCGTCTACATAAAGCGTTACTTCGGCTTGTAATGAACCACCAATAACTTTCTCTTTACGCGCTGACTCAAGCAATTTGTTTACTGCACCACGAACTTGTTGAACGTCACTCCAAAACTCATCGTTTAATGGCTCACCCTCTGCAAGGCCAAATAACCCGTCGTACCACTCTTCAGTAAATACGTATTTACTACGCTTACCAGGCATTTCATTCCAGATTTCATCGGCAGTAAATGACATTATTGGAGCCATCCAACGTACTAAAGCTTCGACGATATAATAAAGTGCCGTTTGACAACTACGTTGAGCATTACCACCTTTTTTCGCAGTGTATTGACGATCTTTTATCACATCGAGATAGAACGAGCCCATTTCAATCGAACAAAATTGCATCAAACGTTGCGTAACGCCGTGTGTATTATACTCGTCATACGCTTTTTCAATTTCTTCTTGAGCTGCTTTCGCACGTCCAACAGCCCAACGATCAAGTGCGACCATTTCTTCAACTGGCACTAAGTCAGTTTCAGGATTGAAGCCATTTAGGTTAGCTAATAAAAAGCGCGCAGTATTACGAATACGACGATACGCATCAGCACTACGTTTTAAGATTTCATCAGAAACAGCCACCTCACCAGTATAATCTGTTGAAGCAACCCACAGGCGTAGAATATCGGCACCAAGACGATTAGTAACATCTTTTGGTGCAACAACATTACCAACCGATTTAGACATTTTTCGGCCATGACCATCAACAACAAAACCGTGAGTTAACACTTGCTTGTACGGTGCGATCCCTTTCATTGCAATAGAAGAAATCATTGAAGACTGGAACCAACCTCGATGTTGATCCGATCCTTCAAGATACATATCCGCTGTATGGCCGTTGAATTCCTCACGATGATCAACCACAGAATAGTGAGTCACACCGGAATCAAACCAAACATCTAGAGTATCTAGAACTTTTTCATATTTTGCAGCATCTTCTTCACCCATTAGCTCAGCAGGATCAACATCCCACCATGCTTGAATACCCTTTTCTTCAACCAACGTTGCTACTTTCTCAATTAGCTCAGGGGAATTAGGGTGAAGTTCTGCTGTTTCTTTATGAACAAATAACGCAATTGGAACGCCCCAGGTACGTTGACGAGAGATACACCATTCAGGGCGACCTTCTATCATGCTCTCAATACGGCTCTGTCCCCAGTCAGGGATCCACTGTACACCTTTAATTGCTTCTAAGGCTTTGGCGCGCAATCCAGCTTGATCCATTGAAACAAACCATTGTGGGGTTGCACGGAAAATAATCGGCGTTTTATGGCGCCAGCAATGAGGGTAACTATGCTCATAGGCATGATGATGTAATAGAGCACCACGCTCTTTCAATACGTCTAAAATCGCATCATTTGCTTTGAATACATGTTGTCCAGCAAAAAGTTCAGTATCAGGCAAGAAGACACCATTAGAGCCGACAGGGTTAGCAGTTTCTAAACCGTATTGCTGACCAACAACAAAGTCTTCTTGACCGTGACCAGGTGCGGTATGAACAATACCAGTACCTGCATCGGTTGTTACGTGGTCGCCTAAAATAACTGGAACGTCAAAATCATAGAATGGATGCTTAAAGCGAACCAGTTCCAATTCTTTTCCTGAACTGAACCCAAGGTTGTGATAGTGCTCAATACCCGCGCGATCCATCACACTTTTTGCAAGTTCAGAGGCAACAATTAGTCTATGCGGATTGTCACCTTCAACCTGAATAAGGACATACTCTAAATCTTCCCTTACCGTAACTGCACGGTTTGCAGGTAGTGTCCATGGGGTTGTGGTCCAGATAACAACTGAAATATCACCTTGACCTTGGTGATCTTTGGTCAATGAGAACTTTTCAACCACTTTATCTTCATCAACGGCTAAAAATTTCACGTCGATAGACGGAGACACTTTATCTTTATATTCCACTTCAGCTTCAGCAAGAGCAGACCCACAATCCGTACACCAGTGAACAGGCTTAAACCCTTTCAATAAGTGGCCTTGATCTGCAATTTTTCCTAATGCTCGAATGATATTTGCCTCAGTACCAAAATCCATGGTGCGATAAGGCTTATCCCATTCCCCAGTAATACCAAGACGCTTAAAGCTCTCTTTTTGACCTTCTACTTGGCCTGCCGCGTATTGACGACATTTCTCACGAAACTCAGCCGCAGTTACTTTTTGACCTGGCTTACCGACTTTCTTCTCAACCATTAATTCAATAGGTAATCCATGACAATCCCAACCCGGAATATAAGGTGCATCATATCCTGCTAAGGTTTTAGATTTAATAATAATGTCTTTAAGAATCTTATTCAGCGCATGACCAATATGAATATCACCATTGGCATAGGGAGGGCCATCATGCAAGATGAAGGATTTTTTGCCTTTTTTTGCTTTACGGATTTCACCGTAAAGATCTTCTTTATACCAACGCTTAAGCATTTCTGGCTCTCTATTAGCCAAGTTACCGCGCATTGGAAACCCTGTTTCTGGTAAATTCAGGGTATCTTTATAGTCTGTCATTGATTCTTAATTCCGTTATCTTGGGCGAGCGTTAGACATTATTTAGTTGAATATTCAACTAATTCTCTAGCTGATGTAACCACACCCGTGCAGCATCAGCATCTAATTCAATTTGTTGTTTCAACGCTTCAAATGATTCGAAACGTTTTTCTTCTCTCAGCTTTTTCAACAATGAAACTTCAAGCTGTTTTCCGTATAAATTTTCACTAAAATCAAATAAGTGAACTTCCAGTTGCTGGCGTACACCATTTACTGTCGGTCGTTGGCCTATATTAGCGACACCGCCTAACGGTTTGTCACTCACGCCATACACCTGAACAACATAGACACCAGATACAGGTGAAACCGTTCGTTTTAACGGTATATTGGCAGTAGGAAAACCAATCGTTCGTCCTAGTTTTTGCCCGTGAGATACGCGACCATTAATACTATATGCTCTACCTAACAATTTTTCTGCTACTGCTAAATTATTCTCACTTAATGCTTGGCGAATAGCAGTACTACTGACTCTTTGTTTTTGGACACAAAAGCTTTGTGTACTGACGACTTCAAAGCCGTACTTTAAACCCGCTTCTTTAAGCATGGCAAAATTACCGACTCGGCCTCGACCAAAACAAAAATCATCACCAACGACTAAAAATTTAACATTCAAGCGCCGAACCAACAAGTCACTTATAAAAGATTCTGCAGTCCAGTCGGCAAAACGCCGATTAAAATTAACACACAGTAATCGATCGATTTTTAACTTACTAAGTTGAACATATTTATCGCGTAGTCGGTTAAGTCGCGCCGGAGCATTCTCTTTTGCAAAAAGCTCCATAGGCTGTGGCTCAAATGTCATAACCATTGAGGCGACCTTGAGAAGTTTAGCTTGATGGGCGACTTGCGCTAACACTTCCATATGTCCTAAATGGACACCATCAAAATTACCAATAGTCAAAACGCACCCACTATGATGCGCTTTTATATTGTGAATGCCACGAATCAATTCCATTAGATCAACTACAAACTCAACGTCATAACATAAACTAAGCTTAAAATGAGCAACCCCAGTCCAGTTTATTAAAATAATTAGTACGAAAACGTCGGATTATATACCAAACAACCTTTGTCCGTAACTGCTTTTATTATCATGTAAATAACGTCAATATTCCATTGGTACACTTTCTTTTAGCAAACTAAAACAACCCTAAGCTTTTTATTAATTTGTCGGTGATATATGTCGAGGTCTAACCCCCAGAATGACAGCAGCTAATAAATAGCTAACCGCTCCGCTCAAAATCAATAAAGTTAGCATTTCCACCCGTTCGAACAGTTCCCATTCAAGCCAAACAGACATTGCTGGTAACTGCCAACTAACTACGTAAACCATTACCGCACCAGAAATAAACAACTTAAATACAAAGAGTACAGTCTGCTTAGAACAACGATATACCTGTGCAATATGCAGTCCTCTATAAAGCAATGCCATGTTAACAAAAGCTGATAAAGCCGTTGCCATCGCTAAACCAACATAACCATAAAAATAGGCAAAAATGACGTTAAAGCCCATATTGGCGCTCATTGCTATTATTCCATATTTGACTGGAGTTTTAGTATCTTGCCTTGAGTAATACCCCGGAGCAAGCACCTTAATTAGCATAAAATTTAGCAAACCAGAGGCATAAGCAAATAAAGACATTGATGCTTGTTGTACGTCATAAGCACTAAACTCTCCACGCATAAACAGCACCATAAGCATAGGCTTTGCCAATACCATTAACCCGAGCATGGCGGGTAAACCAAGTAGCAACACCATGCGAATCCCCCAATCCATGGTATTTCTAAATCCTTCGCTATGCGCATCCACATGATTACGAGAGAGTGCAGGAAGAATTACCGTTGCAATGGCAATACCAAATAAACCTAAAGGAAACTCTAGAAGACGATCGGAATAATATAGCCAACTAATCGATCCGGTTGCTAGGAAACTCGCTATAAAAGTATCTAACAACAAATTTATTTGGCTAACAGAAACACCAAATAATGCAGGTATCATCAATGTGCGAATTTTAACCACACCAGGATCTCGCCATCCCCACTTAGGCTTTACAAGAAAGCCTGTTTTAATGAGGAAAGGGATTTGAAACATAAATTGAACAGCTCCGCCTAAGAAGACTCCAATGGCGAGCCCAATTTCTGGCTGAGATAAGTTAGGAGCAATAAATAAGGCCGATCCAATAATCATTACATTCAAAAAAACAGGAGTAAATGATGAAACGGCAAATTTGCCTAAAGTATTAAGAATCGCACCAGATAACGCAACAAAAGTAATAAACCACAAATAGGGAAACGTTATTTTTAACATAAGGCTGGCCAATTCAAATTTGTGAGCTGACGGCCCATCATTTAGCCAATCAATAAACCAACCTGCACCAAAAATAGCGGTAACAACTCCCGAACAAGCAATACCAAATACGGTCACTATAGTAACAAGCACCCCTAACGTACCCGATACTTTGGCAATTAGTTGCCTAGTTTTATCTTTATCATCTAGCGCTTGATACTCAGTTAATACTGGAACGAATGCTTGAGAAAATGCACCTTCAGCAAACAATCGCCTAAGAAAGTTGGGGATTTTATTAGCAAAGAAAAACACATCAGCACTCGCCCCTGCTCCCATAAGGTTGGCAACAACAACATCACGAACTAAACCCAACACACGTGAAATAAGTGTCATTGCACTGACAATTAAGCCTGACTTTAAGAGTCGCTTGCTCACAAATACCTCTTTTATTTACATAAATAGCAAAACTAAATACCAATTTATAGCAAGCATGTATTTTGGTCACTTATTTAATGGCATTGGTACTGAAATACTGTTAGAATCCCGCCATCTTAACCGCGTTAACCTAACTATTCCAAATTTGTGTGGATTTAGTTGAGTTTTTGCACAAATCATTTGACATATTGGTATGAAAGAGGCATCCTCTTCCGCCTTAAATTGTCACCGAACTAAAGTTTTTGGGAGTTAGACCCTTGGCAAACAGTAAATCTGCTAAGAAGCGCGCTATCCAAGCTGAGAAACGTCGCCAGCATAACGCTAGCCGTCGTTCTATGATGCGCACTTACATGAAAAAAACTGTCGCTGCTATTGAAGCAGGCGATAAAGAAGCTGCAACAACTGCATACGCAGTAGTTTCACCTATCCTAGACCGTATGGCGAATAAAGGCGTTATTCATAAGAATAAAGCTGCACGTCACAAGTCTCGTTTCGCTTCTGCAATCAAAGCTCTTTAATATTACTTTTTGTTTTATTAAGAATTGATTTAAGCGAAAAAAAACCGGCATTTGCCGGTTTTTTTATATCTAAAATAAAACAATTTAAGAAAAACGAAGTCAAATCACCTTTTAATTCTATAAAGAATAAGCTCTAAACGACACAATACAAAGAATGAAGCAAACGAATCATCTCTTTTACTTCGTGACTATGTAGGGAATAATAAACGGTTTGAGCTTCTTTTCTCGTTGTGACTAACCCATCACGTCTTAGCCAAGCGAGATGTTGAGACAAAGCAGATTGACTAAGATTTAATTTAGAACACAATTCACCTACAGATAATTCCTGATCATGTAAAATGCAAAGAATTTGTAATCTTCGCTCATTCGCCATAGCTTTCAATAAAGCCACTGCCTGTGCAGAATTTTGTTCCATATCCTGAAGGTTCATTTTGCTGCTCTCCATCCAACTAAATAACACTGATTTAAGTTATTTATCTAATTTCTATTCATCTTTATAAGTAAATTTTAGTTTTATAAATAGTGCTTATTTACAAAATAGTAAGACAAATTACCTCTATATCGATTTTTCATCAAGTTTCTAAACAAGAAAAGCCTAATTTAGTCAAACAAATGACCAAAATCAGCGTCACACACATTTTTAACTGCTGGGTGTTGAATCATCCTCTCAGCAAAAATTACATAATATTCTTCTTTCAATTCACTCACATTAGCAATCAGTTGTGAAGACAGTTCTTGGCCTATTTCAGAAAGATAAAGGTTAGGAGCAAGGAAAATAACGTCTTTGTGATAGCGAGCAAACGCTTTCATCAACGCCACATCATCGAATTCGCCGAGAATATTAACTTGTATACCTTGCTGATCAAACCATTGAGAAATTTTTCTTCCCATTGATGTTCTACTTCCTGGAACCAATAATTTTCGTTCTTGCAAAATTTCTGGGAAACTAATATTTTCAATATGACCAGAACAAAAAAAACTCAATGAGCTTTCTCCTAATTTTTTACTATATAGTCCCGGACTTTGAGTTGAATCAACCGGGCAATCAGAAAGAATCATATCCAATTTATGTTGCGACAACTGTTCTAGTAACAATTCATGCGTCGATTCAAAACAGCGCAAATGAATACTATTATCCTCAGGGATTGTGGTCATCAATATTTTACTTACCAAACGTTTAGAAAGAGCATCAGCGACCCCTACATCAAATAAAACGTTCGATCGTTGGCTGTAATTTACAATATCCAACATTTCATAACTTAGCCCAAACATACGATCCGCGTATTTGTATATAAGTTGGCCCAATTCAGTAGGTTGAATACTCCGGCCACTGCGTTTAGTTAGTTTGCCCCCTACCCTTTCTTCTAATGCTTTTATTTGCCCTGTAACCGTTTGAGGTGTCAAGAATAACGCATCGGCAGCTTTCGATACCGATCCTTGTTTACACACCATCCAAAAGTAGTAAAGGTGGTTATAATTCAAATGTGACATTATGCAATTCCACTCATTTTCGTCTATTGTACCTATTGTTGTTAGTGTACCTATTACTGTTAGTGTACCTACATTGATAATGTACTCATATTGATATGATATATTTATGACGCTATAACTTCGTTATATTCGAACAAAAGAACCAAAACAACAAGTTTTTCCGAAATCAAATTAGTGACAATTTATTAAAATTGCAATAAAACTAATGGAAAAAGTCACCTAAAGCATCACTAATTGAATAAAAAACACAACAAAAACAAAAGTTAAACATTAAAAAAACAACAAGTTAAGTATTGATTTATTTTTAAAATAAGCCAAATAAATAAGTACAGATAAAACATTAGTTTTATAAAAATGTAATATTAGTGAAATATTTACTCTCTAGTATGCCCGTCAGATAAGTTAATTAACTTGTATTACGTCCTGGAGAAAAAAATGAACCAAGCGACAACAACAGACTCACCGCAGCAATGTTCAATGGCTAATGTTATGCGTTGGGCTAACTTGGTATTCATGCTTTATTTACTGCTTCTTGCTGTATCTATGGTTGGGGGGGGCTTTAAGCTTGCCGTCGGTGAACAAGCAAAGACCCTATTTGAGTTTGCTTCACACCCTGTAGCAGGTTTAATGATAGGCTTAGTTGCTACGGCTCTAATCCAATCATCAAGCACCGTTACATCAATTATTGTAGGTTTAGTTGCTGGTGGTTTACCTGTAAGTACTGCGATTCCAATGATCATGGGCGCAAATATAGGAACAACCATTACCAATACTTTGGTCAGTTTAGGTCATATGAGATGTAAACATGAATTTAAACGTGCTTTTGCAAGTGCAACTATTCATGATTTTTTCAATTTGTTGGCCGTTATCATCTTTTTACCACTCGAAATGGCTTTTGGTTTATTAGAAAAAATTTCCCACTGGCTGGTTTCGCCTATGCTAGCAACAGGTGATATGAGTATAAAAGGATTTAATTTTGTCAAACCATTAACCAAACCGGTTATCTCATCTCTTACAGATTTTCTCAGTAACTTTAGTAATGTAGTTACAGGTGTCATCCTTATTGCTCTGGGTATCAGTGTCATCTTCTTTGCTATTACTTTTATGGGTAAATTAATGAAGAAGTTAATGGTTGGCCGAGCAAAAAACATCTTACAAAGCGCGATTGGTAAAGGACCACTACACGGTATTTTTTCCGGCTCGATTGTCACGATTTTAGTTCAATCATCGTCAACGACAACAAGTCTAATGGTTCCGTTAGTTGGTACAGGTGTACTCAAAGTAAGAGATATCTATCCATTTACATTAGGTGCTAATATAGGTACGTGTATTACTGCTTTATTGGCTGCAACAGCAGTAACAGGAGAGTTTGCCGTTTATGCCTTACAGATTGCTTTGGTTCACTTAACCTTTAATATCCTTGCGACGGTATTTATCTTCGGCATCCCTTTTTTACGCGAATTACCGCTCAAAGGTGCAGATATTATTTCTGATATGGCGATGAAAAACAAAGCGGTAGTCGCAATTTATTTGGTCGTTGTGTTTATTGTTATGCCAGGAACGATATTAGCACTTACCACTTAACGGTTAGTTGTACTGTAAAATAAGGTATAAATAGAAAATTCCCCAGCAACAGAACGTTACTGGGGGATTTTTATTCAATTAGTTATTTATATTGAGAGTAGGAACTTTTATACCGAGAATGGATACTTGATGGCTTCATGACTCTCATAACCAACAACTTCAAAGTCATCCAATGTTACCCACGTTTCCAAATCTTCTAATGATTTAATTTTAGGGTTTATTTTAAATTGCGGTGCCGATAAAGGCTTACGTTTTAATTGCACGTCCTTCATCAAAGGCAATTGATCCTCGTATATATGACCATTAACAATTTTATGATAAGCCAATCCAGGCTTATTACCCGTGATTTGTGCCATGATGGCTAAAAACACATAAACCTGAACCATATTGAAATTTAAACCAAGTGGCACATCACATGAACGTTGGGTACTATTTAAATATAGAGTACCATCCAGTAAAGAGAAATGATGGCTATACATACACGGCCTTAAGCAGCCCATATGAAACTCACCAGGATTGTAAAAATTTAAGATTTCGCCTCGGTCATCAATTCCGTTAGAAAGGTCGTCAACAATTTTTCTAAGTTGATCAATATGCCCACCATCCGGTTTCGCCCAAGCTCGACCTTGAACACCATAAACTCGCCCCATATCATCTTCACCTTTACGGTGCGGATTATTCAACCAAGCTTCATTCAAATTTGAATTGGCATCCCAAGTTTTAGTCCCTAATTTTCGGAAATCTTCTGCACTGTCATACCCACGAATATAACCAAGTAATTCAGCTACCGCCGATTTCCAAAAGCTTTTTCGAGTAGTCACTAAAGGGAATTGATTATTCGACACATCGTAAGTCAAATCGGCGTTAATGATGGTAAGACAACGCTTACCAGTTCGACGATTCTCGACCCAAACGCCATCGTCAACAATGCGTTGACACAAATCTAAATACTGTTTCACAATCTCACCCTTTTTTATTTACTGCTTGGCGTTCGGTCTTATAGGCCCAAATCATCATCAAAACACCAATAATTATCATCGGAGATGACAGAATTTGTCCCATGGAAATAAAGTTACCAAATAGACCTAAATGCTCATCTGGCTCGCGGAAATACTCGACGATAAAGCGAAATGCACCATATCCGATCAAAAATAAACCCGACACTGCGCCTGCTGGTCTTGGTTTACGAATAAAGATATTTAGTATAATAAACAACACTACACCTTCTAAGAACGCTTCATAAAGTTGAGAAGGATGACGTGGTAAATATCCACCACTCGGGAATAATACCGCCCAAGAAACATCGGTCACTCGTCCCCAAAGCTCATCATTCATAAAGTTACCTAAGCGGCCAAGACCTAGACCAAATGGCACAAGAGGAGCGACAAAATCGGCGACACTGAAGAAAGTGCGTTTATTGCGATACCCATACCATGCCATGGCAGAGATAACACCAATTAAACCACCATGGAAAGACATACCGCCAGTCCACACTTTAAATAAATAAAGCGGATCATCTAAAAATAAATCGAAGTGATAGAATAAAACATAGCCAACACGGCCACCAACTACCACACCTAAAAAACCTGCAAAAAGCAAATCCGAAACTTGTTCTCTAGTCCAACCACTATTGGGTTTATCAGCTCTTCTGTTGGCTAACCAGATTGCAAACATAAAACCAAATAGATACATCAATCCGTACCAACGAACAGATACAGGGCCTATGGAAACGAGAATAGGATCAATTTGTGGGAAATCAATAAAGCCTTGAGGCATAAATATTTACTCTTTTAAATGACAAACGCGATAAATCTAATGCCGCTATTTTACCTATGATAAACAATAAAAATATAGGGAAGCTGTATTTAATTGTTGCTTCTATTATTTAGGTTCTATTTTTTCCCTGCGCGAGTAAAGCCAGCAAGGTTTTTATCTTCTAAATACTTGAACATCATTGAATAAGTGTCTTTGCTATATTGCTTAGTCAATGATTGTTCGGCAAACGATTTTAAATCAGACATAGTGGACTGTCTGAGTAAGTATTTTACTCGAGCAACATTCGAAGTATTCATACTCAATGTAGTGTAACCTAAACCAACCAGCAAAAGTGCGCCAACTGGATCTCCGGCTAATTCGCCACATAGACTCACAGGAATGTTATGTTGATTACAAGTGTCTAAAATTTGCTTTAAAGCAAGAAGTACGGCTGGATGAATCGACTCATATATACTAGCGACTCTGGAGTTGTTACGGTCAACTGCTAGTAAGTATTGAGTAAGGTCATTGCTCCCAACCGAAACAAAATCGACTTTACTCGCCAACATAGGCAATAGGTAAATCATCGAAGGCACTTCCACCATGATACCAATTTTTGGTTTTTTCACCTGAGGCTCAATTTTTTTAACTTCGATATACGCCTGCTCTAACAATGCCAATGTTTCATCAACTTCTTGGCAACTGGCGATCATCGGTAATAAAATACGCAGATTATCTAACCCGACGCTGGCACGTAACATGGCTCTGAATTGGATCAAAAATATATCAGGATGATCCAAGGTAAAACGAATACCTCGCCATCCCAAAAATGGATTATCTTCTTCGATAGGTAAATAAGGTAAAGGTTTATCGCCACCAATATCGAGTGTACGCATCACCACATTTTTACCCGCATACGCTTCTAATACCTTTCTATATTGTTGAGTTTGTTCATCTTCAGATGGAAATCGATGTTCCATTAAAAACTGAATTTCAGTTCTATATAGACCAACGCCATCAACACCTTGGTTAATAGCAATATTAGAATCTGCACTAAGGCCAGCATTAAGCAGTACTTCAATCCTGCTTCCATCTTGAGTACAGGCTTCTTGAGCAAGTTCCCCTTCAACCATTTGAGATAACTCATACTCTTCGGTCTGTAAGGCTATATACTCATCTAATATTTGCTCATTAGGCTCAACAAGAATGTCACCGCTATAGCCGTCCACCACTCCGATACGGTTATGTACCGATTCTGGCGACAAGACCGCACCCATAATAGCAGGCACGCCCAATGCTCTAGATAGAATAGCAGCATGAGAGTTCGCTGCGCCTTCGAGTGACACAACTGCTAGTAGCTTTTCTTTAGGTATACTGGCTAATATTGAGGCTGTGAGTTCACTTACAACCAAAATAACCGGTTTGTCTAGTTCAATTTGACCTGATTCAGAATTGTGTAAAAAGTAAAGTAAACGCTGGCCGAGCTCTTTAATATCTTGAGCTCTTTCTCGCATATATACGTCACTCATTTGAGCAAATCGATAGGAGTAGGTTTCGACTACTTGCCTTAGAGCCCAATCTGCACGATCACCTTTATTGATCTGTGCCTTTAAGTCAGCACGAAGCATAGGGTCATTGAGTAAGTGAGTAAATAAGTCAAAGATAGCTAGAGCATCTTTATTTAGTTCGCCATCAAACTTTTTACGCATACGTCGAAAGTCATTAATAGCGCTTTCAATAGCCAGCATTAACCATTCATGTTCTTGCTCAATATTGATCGTTGATGCTGGTAACACATCCGACAACTCAGGCTGAGTGTTATCCCACCAAAAAGGACCAACAGCAACACCAGGTGAAGCCGCAATACCGGTTGTTTTTTCGGAGCTTTGGTCTGAGAGCAGCCAAAGACCTTGAGCCTGAGCATGAGCGATAATGACCGCGACTTGCGCAGCAAGAGTCACTAAAAATGACTCTTCCATCTCACTGAACAAGCGAGGCGATTTTTGCTGAATAACCAACACACCCAATACTTGCTTACGATGTATTATTGGAGTACCAAGAAAGGAATTATAAACTTGCTCGCCCAGCTGAGGAAAAAATTTATAATTAGGGTGTTTTGAGGCTTCTGCTAAATTAAGCGGTTCTGCGCTGCATCGTACTAAACCAACAAGTGCTTCGTCGTAACCAATTTGAATTGAATTACCTCTGAGCTGCAAACCTTGCGTGGCCATCAACTCTAAACGTTGATGCTCATCATTAGCCAAATAGACTGTACAACAGTCTGTTCGCATTGCTTGGCACGTTTCTTTAACTAATAGGTTTAAAGCTTGATGAACATCATCAAGCTTCATAACCTTTTCAACTATGTCCCTTAGTTGAGTTAGCATTGTTATCCCCTACGGTTTTTTCGCTTACCCTTCACTTTTCGTTCTTTAAAGGGCATAGCTAAAGATGCAAATTCTTTCATTGCTCTCCGATAGACATCGCGTTTAAACGAGACAACTTGCCTAACAGGATACCAAAAACTAACCCACCGCCAACCATCAAACTCAGGGGTATTACCACGTTGCATATTGACTTGCGATTCATCGCTCACCATACGTAATAAAAACCATTTCTGTTTTTGTCCGATACAAACAGGTTTAGAATCCCAACGAACAAGACGTTTTGGTAGGCGGTACCTTAACCAATGACGACTTGTTGCGATGATTTTCACATCTTGTTTAGTAAGACCAACTTCTTCGTATAACTCTCTAAACATAGCTTGCTCAGGAGTTTCACCTTCATCAATTCCCCCTTGAGGAAACTGCCAAGAATGTTGCCCGTATCGTTTAGCCCAGAATACCTGACCATGGTTGTTACAAATCACGATTCCCACATTTAAGCGGTAACCATCGCCATCGATCACTGGCCAACCTCTAAAAAAATATTTGTTACAGTGATTTTTCCACATATCCCTAAAGGTCGCAAATTTACTCGCCACATTTAAGCAATATTTATTAAGCAACACTCACTTTTGTCCTGCATTTACTCTATTTGCTAGTTATCAACATAGTTTGACCACCTTACCGCTATTTATTCACTTTTTCTGTGAATAAGTTTGTGAAGAATTACTGTCAAACTCTATTATTTGGTTACTCAATAAACCGACAAAAATAACTCAACATATAAAAAAAACAAAATTATTAATTTATAACAAAGACTTAATTACATTCAATACCAATAAATTAATAGTTAATTATATAATGATCTTTAATGAAAATTGATCGGTCAAAGATCCACCATCATAAGGGTTATCCACATTTATACTTGTATGTTTCATTGTTTGTTGTTTTTTTCAATCAAAAAAGTCTTGCTAAACTACTGTTAATTGATCCAGTTAGAAAATAATCGCTATTTTTATTTTTTAACCTGTGGATAACTCAAAATAAAACGTGAATGGCTAAATTAGATCAACATAAAGATTCTTTTCCTAATCGCAAGTTTGTTACAATTGTGTTTTTTACTCTTGATGGCACCTTATGAATCCTGAACCTAAAACAGAAGCAGAACTTATTCAAAGAGCATTGGATATTGCAGGATCATCTTTTACTGAATTAGCGTCTATCGCAAATGTACCAATGCCACCTAATTTAAAACGAGACAAAGGTTGGGTAGGACAGTTACTCGAATGGCACTTAGGAGCCAAAGCAGGAAGTAAACCACAACAAGATTTCATTGACCTTGGCATAGAGTTAAAAACGATTCCCGTGAGTTATACTGGCGTACCGCTTGAAACAACATTTGTTTGTGTAGCACCATTAGTTGGAGTACATGGTTTAACTTGGCGCACCAGTCATGTTCGTCAAAAATTATCTAAAGTTCTCTGGATTCCAGTAGAGGGAGAGCGTGAAATTCCTTTATCAGATCGTAAAGTAGGCTCACCTATTTTATGGCGACCAAACGAAGAACAAGATAAACAACTACAAGCAGACTGGGAAGAATTAATGGAAATGATCGTATTGGGGCAAGTAGAACAAATTACCGCCAAACATGGCGAAGTGTTACAACTGAGGCCAAAAGCCGCCAATAGTCGTGTTCTAACCGAGGCTTTTGGCGCAACAGGAAACCCCATTAAAACGTTGCCTAGAGGATTTTATTTACGAAAAAACTTCACTCAAGAAATATTAGATAATATAAACAACCTTGTTTAATCTAAGCGACAAACTGATATCAAAACGATGACTTAATGTCACCCCAACTACTTAATATCAGAAATAGCTAGCCAGTCGACTTTTACACCTGCTTGTAAAAACATATCTTGGCTAACCGTAATTTTATCTCCCCAGCGAGATAAAAAATCTTCTGTTTGTTCAGGACAATGGACTGCGGATATACCTGTTTGTATGATTTTCGCAGCGCAGTTTGGACACGGAAAATGGGTTACCCAAATCTCGCAGCCATCTAATGCTCTTTTGGCAAACAAAATCGCATTTTCCTCGGCATGCAGTGTCTTCAAGTATTTCATATCACGATCATCAGTATTGGCACTATCTGAAACACCATGTGGATAGCCATTAAATCCTACTGAAACAATACGATTTTTCTCTGTTATCACTGCACCAACTTGAGTTGATGGGTCTTTGCTCCATGATGCAACCAGTTCTGCCATCTGATAGAAACGTTTTGCCCACTTAGATATCATAATCACTCCCTTCAATTACCAAAATGACCAGTATATTTTAAGTTTCAACCGGTCATTTGCATCATTTTACTCAAAAAGAGCAAGTTAGATCAGAAAGATAAAGCCAGCTAACTAGGTATGCAAGAGAAACTTTATCTCTATTCCCTATTAATCGTTAAATAGCCTCGGTAATAAGATTGTGTTTATTCAGTAATCGATACATAGTCGCTCGTGATACCCCTAGTTCTTTAGCTGCGGGGGAAACTTGTCCATCATAAGATTCTAAAACACAAATCAGAGCATCACGTTCTGCATTTTCCCTAATGGCTTTGAGACTGCGCTTATCATTGGATATTTGTGGTAAATCTAAATGGTTAACATCAATAATATCACTGTCAGACATCAACACTGCACGTTTAATTTGATTCATCAATTCTCTGACATTTCCCGGCCAATGATATTGCGTTAGCGCTTTAAGCGCTTCATCAGAGAAATCTTTCGCTTGGGCATTATAATCTTTAGAGAATTCTTGCAGGAATTCTCTAGCCAAAATAGTAATATCTCCAGCTCTTTCTTTAAGGCTCGGAACATTAATTCGTAACACGTTAATATAGTGGTAAAGCTCTTCGTTAAAATCTTTATCAATCAGTGCTTTTTCAATATCAGAACTGTAAGCGGTAAGAACCCTAACGTTTAGTTCTTTATTTCCATTTTCGGACTCAATTTTCCCATCACGCATGAATCGTAATAAATTTTGTTGTTGTGAGAAAGGCAACGTTAAAATGTCATTAAAAAAAATCGTTCCGCCATTGGCTTGCTCTAGATAACTCTTTGTCCCTTCTTCTGCACCAATCCCAAAAATATCTTCTTGCATTCTAGATTCAGAAAGAGCGCCACAATTAACAACAACAAAAGGTTGTTTAGCACGTGCAGACATTGTATGTACGGCCTTAGCAACACTTTCTTTACCTGCACCATTTTCGCCATAAATGACAATGCTAACATCTGTAGAACCGATTCGCCTGATTTGTTCCCTTAAACGTTTAATTGAAACAGAATCACCAGAAATCCCCATATTTTTAGTATTGCCAAAATCAGGCCATACTTTCTTTTCTAATTTAAGCATTCCTGATTGATGGCCAATGGTGCTTAATAATTGTGCATCAGGGATAGGAGAAGTGAAAAAATCAATACAGAAATTAACGATAAACTGGCAAATAGTATCGGAATTCAGCTGAGATTCTCTGATAAACGCGATCCAACGTACATGCTTATATCGGCTAACTAAATTAGCGATCCCGTTTAAGCTAAATTCGTCCTGACTAAGATCCACAATTCCTATGCAAGGACCAATGTCATGCAGAAGAGCATCAGCTTTGCGTAAATCACCACATCTTTGGCACTGCCAACCGGCTTGTTCTAGTACCGATAACCAAGGTTCATTCTTACCACTTACCACTATGAGTGGGCCAGGGACAGAATCCATTCGGAATTGAGTTCCCATCCAAAAATCCTTTATCACTTTGAGATAATATTACCAACAGACAATAGTTAAGGCTCTAACCACTAATTTACTGTCCCACAATTAAGCCATTCTATGCAATTTTTCGTCTCATTATTAAGACGTGGCTCATGTATTTATTATGTGAAGCTATGCATATCTGTTTTATCATTAATTTTACAAATAAAAAACCCGCTAAAATAAGCGGGTTCTATTACACTAAAAAAGATTATTTAGTTTTTAAGCAGGTTCTTGAAAAATAACCGTATCTGCTTTATCCGTATATTGCCCCATTTTATGGAAGTTCAAATAACGATAGGTATCAGAAGCGGTTGCATCTAGTTGTTTAGTGTATTCTAAGTATTCTTCTTTGCTAGGAATCTTACCTAAAATAGCCCCTACAGATGCCAATTCAGCAGAAGCTAGATAAACATTCGCCCCTGTACCTAGACGGTTAGGGAAGTTACGAGTCGATGTAGACATTACTGTGGCATTATCCGCCACACGAGCTTGGTTACCCATACATAATGAACAACCTGGAGTTTCAATTCTTACTCCTGCTCGACCAAATATCCCATAATAACCTTCTTCAGTTAGCTGATCTTTATCCATTTTAGTTGGAGGGGCGATCCACAAACGAGTATCAAGTTGGCCTTTATAGTTATCTAAAAGCTTACCTGCGGCACGGAAATGTCCGATGTTTGTCATACATGAACCAATGAATACTTCATCGATTGCTGTACCCTGCACTTCTGATAGCAAACGCGCGTCATCAGGATCATTAGGTGCACACAAAATAGGTTCATTAATTTCAGCTAAATCAATTTCAATAACATGAGCATATTCAGCATCACTATCCGCTTCCATTAATTCAGGATTCGCTAGCCATTCTTGCATAGACTTAATACGACGCTCGATAGTACGGCGATCACCATAACCTTCTGAGATCATCCATTTAAGCATAACAATATTAGAGTTCAGATATTCTGATATTGACTCTTCAGAAAGCTTAACTGTACAACCTGCCGCAGAGCGTTCTGCTGAAGCATCAGAGAGCTCAAAAGCTTGCTCAACTGTAAGATGTTCTACACCTTCAATCTCTAATACTCGGCCAGAAAACTCATTAATTTTTCCTGCTTTTTCTACGGTCAAAAGCCCCTGTTTTATACCGTACAGTGGAATAGCATGAACTAAATCACGTAGAGTAATACCCGGTTGCATTTCACCTTTAAAGCGAACTAAGATTGATTCAGGCATATCCAATGGCATAACCCCTGTAGCTGCGGCAAAAGCAACCAAGCCAGAACCGGCAGGGAAAGAAATACCAAGAGGGAAACGAGTATGTGAATCGCCCCCAGTACCCACAGTATCGGGTAATAGCATACGGTTTAACCAAGAGTGGATAACACCGTCACCTGGACGTAATGAAACGCCAGCTCGATTTCTAATAAAATCAGGCAATGTATGGTGAGTATTTACATCTATTGGTTTTGGATAAGCAGATGTGTGACAGAAAGATTGCATAACTAAATCGGCAGAGAAACCTAAACACGCCAAATCTTTGAGTTCATCTCGTGTCATAGGCCCAGTAGTGTCTTGAGAGCCAACCGTTGTCATCTTAGGTTCACAGTAAGTTCCAGGGCGAATACCTTCAACACCACAAGCTTTACCAACCATTTTTTGTGCTAAAGAATACCCTTTACCAGTATCGGCAACGGCAACTGGACGACGGAATACATCCGAAGGTTCTAAGCCTAGTGATTCGCGCGCACGGTCAGTAAGACCACGTCCGATAATAAGAGGGATTCGTCCACCCGCTCTTACTTCATCAATTAGCACATCTGTTTTAAGCTCAAATTCAGCGAGAACAGCACCTGTTTCATGGTCAGTCACTTTGCCTTCATAAGGGAACACGTCAATCACGTCTCCCATATTTAATTTAGAAACATCTACTTCAATTGGTAGTGCTCCCGCATCTTCCATTGTATTGAAAAAGATTGGGGCAATTTTTCCGCCAAGACAGTATCCGCCAGCTTTTTTATTCGGCACATTAGGAATGTCATCTCCCATAAACCATAGCACTGAGTTTGTTGCTGATTTACGTGAAGAACCGGTTCCTACAACGTCACCAACATAAACCAATTGATGACCTTTTTCTTTTAATGCTGCTATTTGTTTAATTGGACCAACTGAACCTGGAACATCAGGTTCTATTCCTTCTCTAGCATTTTTTAACATCGCTAACGCATGAAGAGGAATATCTGGACGAGACCAAGCATCTGGTGCCGGAGAAAGGTCATCAGTATTTGTTTCACCAGTTACTTTAAACACCGTTAAGGTAACTTTCTCTTGTAATTGTGGTTTAGATAAAAACCACTCAGCTTCAGCCCAAGACGTAATAACTTGCTTGGCATATTCATTACCTGCTTTCGCTTTTTCTTCTACATCATAAAACGAATCAAACATTAGCAATGTGTGTGAAAGTGCCTTAGCTGCAATAGGTGCTAGAGTGTCGTCTTCTAATAAATCAATTAGAGATTCGATATTGTAGCCACCTTGCATGGTGCCTAGTAATTCGGTCGCTTTCTCTTTATTAATCAAAGGAGATGATGCCTCTCCTTTTGCTAAAGCAGTTAAAAATCCTGCTTTAACATAGGCAGCTTCATCTACTCCCGGTGGAATTCTATTTTCAAAAAGTTCAAGAAGTACTTCTTCTTCACCTTCTGGGGGATTTTTAACAAGCTCTACAAGAGCAGCAACTTGCTCAGCGTTTAGGGGTTGAGGTACAACACCCTCTACTGCACGCTCTTCGACGTGTTTACGATAGGCTTCAAGCACGACTTATTCCTCATATTACGGTCTGTATTTAACAACACAAACATCCTTGGAAATATGGCTCACCACTTTTTTTCGCTGTTTATTTCTTTCTAATGATCAATAGTGGCAAAGACCAAACTGTGCGTGGAATATAGCAAATTTAACTAAAAATTAAAATCTAATCATATTGACCAACATAGCAAGTTACGACTAAAGTTCTAGTTTAGAATGCTTATATCACTCATAAAATGTGCATATCGGTACAAAGTAACCATTCGCCCATCTACAATTAAAACGTCTGTCCTAAAATCAAATAATAAGATTGGTGATTTTCTTCTGTCATGCCAAAAGCAAATACTATCGGTCCAATAGGAGATGCTACCCCAGCAAATACCGAACCTGCCATATATAATGGAGCATCAGAAGCGGATACATCGGTATCAGACCAGACGCCACCATACTCTAGCGATGCGCCGTAATAGACGGGAGCAGTAAAGAGTCCAAAATCGTTGTCAAACCACTTATATCGATAGACAAGACTAGTAAATAATAAATTATCGCCGACTAAGCTATCTCTCGATATACCAGACAAACGTAAAAAACCACCCAACTCTTTAGGTTGAATAGGAGGATTATTACTGCTTTTATCGGCTACTACGCCATATTCAGCCGCTGCAACCCAGGTGTGTTTGTCAAAACTAACCGCACCACGAAATTTAGCAGAAATTTCATGCACAACATCATGGCTATAATCAATCTGTTCCGTTGCATCGGTATAAGGCAGTCGACTACCACTAACTGAATCATCGGAAATGAAGTAATCTAAATCAACTAAAAACCCGGAAGTAGGAAGGCTATAATCATCTAACGTATCTAGCCGATAATGAACAAAAGCGCCTCGTCGAGTGTAGTCAGCATTCCCTAAAATAGGCAGTGTAGTTAAATTTGCTGATCCATCGATATATCTTAATCCTAGGTAAGAGACATGCCAAAATTCAGGCTGATAGCCAATTGCAGCTTCAATAGTAAAATCAGTATAGGTTGTCGATAAAGAGTTATCGGTCATGTCTAAAGGTGAACCACTCAAATAACCATCTATCGGTGTACTTTTTTGATCTTTATTGTAAACCACACTCGCCATATTCATTAAACTGGGGCTGAATAAAAAAGGAGATTCCCAAATCAATGCGACTCGCCTATCGGTACCAAAATCAAGGTTAAACTGTAGTTCTGCACCGGCACTGTTTAAGCCAGTAAAGTTAGTAGAAAAACCTAAAGAATATTCACTGTCAGATGCAAAGTCCTCTTCTACAAATAAACGAAAGTTCATATAATTGGGTCCCCACTCTTTCTCTTTAACATCAATGATTAAATTCGTTTCATCATTATTTGTTTCAAAGTGGTAAGCCACGGTTTCAAAACGATCAATAGCGTAAAGGTTACGCACACTTTTTTCCAAAGATTCAGTGGATATCTTGCTCCCCGTTTCAATGTCTAATTTATTAAGCACTAATCTATCATCGTAATGAGAGTAATTATTTAAAGTAATACGATCTACCACTAGATCATCACCATAAATCAGCTCACGTCTGAGTTTTTCTTTGTGATCGATATACT
This sequence comes from Vibrio sp. TH_r3, assembly GCF_033101115.1. NCBI lineage: Bacteria > Pseudomonadati > Pseudomonadota > Gammaproteobacteria > Vibrionales > Vibrionaceae > Vibrio > Vibrio sp. TH_r3. The sequence continues at coordinate 29,802 of NZ_JAWMPW010000007.1, forward strand.
GCTGATATTGGCTAGTTGATACAGAATAACGTGATAAAGCCTGTTTTTCTTTTTGAGCGACCTCATACCCTTGAGTATAAGCTGCAGGCATCTTATCAAATTCCATGGTTTCCATATCGCCAACGGTTGGCCTTAATAAGGTATCTTGATCCGTTAAATATTGAGTTTGCTCATCGGTAGTACGACGGACAAGATAATTTGATAATTGACCGCCTACCGTAACAAAGTTATTCATCTGTTCCTTATTAAAGTATTCCGTACTAATATCAACAGCGATCACAATGTCAGCACCTAACTCTTTTGCTAAGTCTACTGGCATATTATTGGTTACCCCACCATCAACTAATAAGCGACCATCAATTTCATAAGGAGGCAAAGCTCCAGGAACCGACATACTTGCCATCATTGCATCCGTCAATAGGCCCTTTTCAAGAACAACCGGTTTTAAATCAATAATATCAGTAGCAACTGCTCGATATTGAATAGGCAATTGATCAAAAGATTCAAAGGTAGGTAAGTTTCCAGAGGTGACACGTAAGATTTGCATCATTCCTTGCCCTTGAACCACGCCTTTGGGGGAACGCAATTCACCAAATCTGACGCCTAGATCTGTATTTATTTGGTAATGATCTTCGTGTAATTTTTGAATGACTCTAAGTTCGCTTCGGTCCACTCGGTCTCTATAACCATCGTTCCATTTCGTCGAATAAATGAGTGATTCAATTTCGTCAGCACTCATTCCTGTTGCATATAAACCTCCAATGTATGCTCCCATGCTTGTACCTGTAATGATATCAACTGGCACATACATCTCTTCAAGGGCTTTAAGAACACCAATATGAGCCGCTCCTTTTGCTCCTCCTCCGGCGAGAACTAATGCAATAGTAGGCCGTGATTTTTTATAGGAAACGTCGACTAGTTTCGTGTTGCCGAGAAGTTCAGGATCAACAGGAATTTCAGACTCAACGATGGCCGCGGAGCCGACATGAGCTTCGGCCTCAGCAAACGCGATATTTATTTGAGAGGACAATAAAATTATGATCGCATACCAACAACAAATAAGTAGATCCTTACTTTTCACATTAATCCCTTTGCATAAAGTTGAATAAACAGCGTTAACAGCACTAATCATATCAATTAAATAATTTTTTAAACCATGGTGTCATACTTGCGCAAGAGTCCTTTAACGTATGGTTTTTATCCCAAACTGGTAGTTTGTACTTATTGTCGCAGTCGAGCTTATATTCGCCATTTTTTTGTTGCTCAAAACCGATGGTAACCATGTCTTTTGGCCAAGGTAAAGTCAATCTCTGTGGAATTCTAGAAGATAGATAGTCACTATATACACGTAGAGCCCCACTAGAGCCTGTCAATTTTGTTGGCTTGTTATCATCTCGTCCAACCCATAATGTCACCACTTCTCGCCCATCGACTCCAACAAACCAACTGTCTCTGCTATCGTTACTTGTGCCTGTTTTACCGGCTAACGCAGCCCAGCTATATTTGGTATGTAAATAGCGTCCTGTGCCTTCGCTTATGGCTTTTTTCATTGCATAAGTTGTAAGCCAAGCCGCTTGCTGATCTACCGTTCTCTGTTTTTTAGGCATCGATTGATAATAGATATTATCATCGTTATCTTTTACCACTCGCAAAGCAGTCAGTGATGCTCGTTGACCAGAATTAGTTAACGTTTGATACATTTGTGCAACCTGAAATGGTGTTAGTGAGAATGAACCTAAAAACATTGACGGAACAGGACGAATCTCAGATCGTTCCACACCCAGATCTTCAAGTGTATCGGTCACTTTATCAATGCCTAATTCTAGCCCAAGCCTCACGGTCGGAATATTAATTGACTTAGCCATTGCCTGATAAAGTGGCACATTTCCCCTAAATTTATTATCAAAGTTTTTAGGTTGCCAAACACTACCTTTATTGCCTTTTAAAGTAATCGGCTTATCAGCAAGTGTCGTCACTAAATTATAATGTTCAGGATCGGACAATGCGGTTAAATACACAGCCGGCTTGGCTAATGACCCAATTTGTCTACTCGCATTTAATACTCTATTGAAGCCGTCATATCCAATTCGTTTGCCTCCAACCATGGCTCTAATTTCACCTGTTTTTCGATCAACAGCAATGGCTGCGGCTTCTAATCCTTTGCCACTGTTTTTTTCGAGTTCTGGAATTTTTTTCTGTACAGCCTGCTCTAACATCGTTTGCGAGACAGGGTCTAAGGTAGTAAACAGAGTGAGTCCGGTCAATGTGCTGAACTTATCACCGACCTTTTGCTTTAATTCATTAGCTAATTGTTGAAAATAAGCAGGCTGTCGACGAGCAATTTGCGGGTTATCCTGAATATCCAGATCTCGATTTACCGCCTGATCGTATTGACTCGCCGTTAAGTACTCTTGTCGCATCATAAGACGCAACACTAAATCTCTTCGTTCTTTTGCTCTTTGTGGATTTTTAATTGGGTTGTAATAAGATGGCCCTTTCACCATTCCTACCAGCAACGCGAGTTGATCATATCTTAGCTCTTGTACTGGTGCGCCAAAATACAGCCGAGACGCCAAACCAAATCCATGTACTGCTTGTCCACCACTCTGACCTAAATACACTTCATTTAAGTAAGCTTCCAAGATCTTATCTTTGTCGTATCTATAATCAAGAATCAAAGCAATGTAAGCTTCGCGAATTTTTCGCCAAATCGTTTTTTCGCGGCTCAGAAACAGGTTCTTTGCTAACTGTTGAGTTAAAGTGCTTCCGCCTTGTACGGTGCGACCCGCTTTGATATTGGCTACCAATGCTCTGAGTATCGAAGTCGGAGACACCCCGTCATGCTGGTAAAAGTTCCTATCTTCGGTTGCAAGTAAGGCATCAACTAAAAACTCGGGGAATTGATTACGTTTTAAATAAAGACGCGTTTCACTTACCTGTTTTTCCAACATACCAAGCATTTTCGGCTCTATTCTTAAAAAACCAAGATCACCTTTTTTTTCTAGAGATTCAATACGTTTTAAACCTAGATTATCGAAATGCAACATAACGTGTCGATCGGGTTCAGGGCCATCTTCAAAATCAAAAGGACGTCTGATTAATTCTATTTTTGTCGACGAAGCGGAATACTCTCCCACATTTTTCGGATTCTGTACTTTTCTATAGGCCAAGACATCTAACTCTTGCAGCATTTCTTGTAAACTAAGTTCCATGCCTGGTGACAGATTTAGCACTCGTGCATAAACCACAGTAGGCAAATCAAAAACTTGGCCTTCAAATTTTTCTTTCACTATTGAATCGAAATAAATACCAACAAAAACCAGCACCGCAACTAACGTAACAGATAATTTCCAACCGAAACTCCAGATTGTCTTAAACCACCCTTTTTTGCTATTACTCTGTTTGGCTTTACTTTTTGTGGTGTTTTTTTTCGTCGCCGTACTTTTTTTAGCCGCTGTTTTTCTTTTTACTGGTGTTTTTTTTATTGCATTATTTCTTGTTTTTAGCATCTCATTTTTATTCATATTATTGGTTTTTTTAACACGATTACCGTTAAGCTTTTTTAGATTAGCTGCGCTATTTTTTATATTCATCATGACTTCAACTGTCGCTTAGTTTTTGTGGTAGCAACGTGATTGACCGGATCGTCAGGCCAAGGATGTTTAGGATATCTTCCTTTCATTTCTTTTCGCACTTCTTGATAGCTTCCAGCCCAAAAACTAGCTAAATCAGAAGTAATCTGTAACGGGCGATAGGCTGGAGATAAAAGCTCCAATACAATTCGCTTTCTACCATCAGCAATTAATGGTGAATCTCGTTCACCAAATACCTCTTGCATTCGAACCGAAATCATCGGTTCAGAACCCTGTTTATAAATAATGGTCTTTTTACTCCCCGTCGGTAATTGATAATGAACTGGGAGCAAAGTATTTATTTCTTGATTCAATGGCCAGCCTAAGTAAGCAAGTAATGCTTGTGATAGATCAATACGAGTTAAATTATTAACCGTTAATTTTCCTGTCATAAATGGTTCTAACCATGACTCTAGGTTATCTAATAAGCCTTGCTCAGAAAAATCAGGCCAAGATTTTTCGTCAAACCACTCTACCCCGCAGCGTATTCTTTGTAACAAACCAAGGCTAGATGTCGTCCAGTTTAAGCAGGATAAACCTTTACGTCTGACAAAATTAAGCAATGCTTGTGTCATTTTTTTTGCATCAGGTTTTGGTAATGGTTGAACCGATATAATTAGCTTACCTAATAATAATTGTTTTTCAGCGATTAATTGACCTTTAATATCATCCCAATCAACCGATTCTTTGTATTCAAATAAACTTGGATTAACTTGATATAGCTGGCTTATATTGAGCCGAGCTGCTGCAAATATTTGACTGGTTTGTTGGTTACTCCGGATTAAGTTTACCGCCACGATATAATCTTGAGTTGACAAAGTTTCTAGGCTATCAATAGCACCACCATGACCGTTGGCAAACAAAAATTGCCCATCACGTCCTCGACGTTGTTGAGCAATTCGATCTGGATAAGCTAACGCGAGACACAAACCTGCGTGGTCATCGTCAATGTTATTGAGTGTAAACTTGAACACTATTTTTTGCGCAAGATACCGAGCTCTCGCTTCAATTGAGTGTTGAGTTCGATGACGTTTTTCCTTCAGTAAATACAGTGATTGGGCTATATCTACATTAGCATAAGAGGATTCTTCTATCATAGCGATCAACGCTAATGCTGTAGTTATCAAATTATCTTTATTTATAGAATCATCACTGCGACTATCGTTAGGTTCTTTTACATCAAACTGATATAAATACAGTTTAGATAACATGGCACCAAGTCTGGGCTCTATTGCTAATTTCTGCGTAGATAAACCAACAGACGTTAATTTTTTCTCATCAGTAATCAAACCTAATTTTTCTAATAAATCGAAACCTTGAGAAAGGTTAGTTGCTAAAGGAACATCCAACCAACGGAGTTGATTGACTTCGGTTGCTCCCCATTGAATCAGTTCTAAGCATAACGACGAAAGATCAGAGCGCAATATCTCAGGTTCGGGAGAACTCGCTTGTAGCTTAAATTGTTCTTCGCTATACAGTCGAATACACAGACCTTGCTGTAAACGGCCAGCTCTACCCGCTCTTTGAATAGCGGAAGATTGAGTTATCCGGCTTTCTTCCAGTTTAGTGATTCCAGTTTTGAGATCAAACTTAGCCACTCTTTCTAACCCAGAATCAATAACAATACGAATACCTTCGATGGTTAACGATGTTTCTGCGATGTTGGTTGCCAACACAACTTTTCGTTTCCCATCTGTATTCGGGGCTATCGCTTGTTGCTGTTGCTGAAAAGTCAATCTTCCATACAGAGGAAAAATTAGCGTATCATCGGTCATTTGCTCTAACGATGATGCGACACTTTTGATCGCGCTGACACTTGGTAAAAAAACCAATATAGAACCACCTTCGTTAGATAAGGTTCGCTCAATGACTTTCACAACCCCTGAAATTAGCCCCTCATTGATACGCAAAGGGGAATATTGATAATCAATAGGATAACTTCGACCTTCGGACTCAATGTATTTAGCTTCAGGTAACACGTTATGTAATGCATTGTTATCAAGTGTTGCTGACATCAACACAATTTTTAAATTATCTCTCAGTGCATCTTGTACTTCTAACGCAAAAGCCAAAGCAGTATCAGCATGAATGCTTCTCTCGTGAAACTCATCAAAAATAAGTAAACCAATGCCTGTTAACTCAGGATCAGATTGAAGCATTCGAGTCATAACGCCTTCAGTCACAATCTCCAACTTAGTTTGAGAACTTGTCTTGGTCTCACCCCTTACCCGAAAACCGACACATTCACCTACTTTTTCACCCAGTTGCTTCGCTAAATAATGAGCAATATTTTTTGCTGCCAAACGCCTTGGTTCGAGCATAACAATCTTGCCTTCAATAATATTATTACGAATTAATTCAAGCGGAAAAAATGTTGACTTACCTGCGCCAGGGGGCGCTTTAAGGATAATTTGATTACTCAAATTTATCTGAGTCAACAAATCGGAGATAACGGATTCAATTGGTAGTTGTGACAAGGTAGAACCTTATGATTTACTTAATGTATAGATTGTAATGAAAACCGAGATAATATGCACTTTGAACCGAAATTAGAATGCGCAACATTAATAAAACGTTATAAACGCTTTCTGGCCGATATCGAACTTCCAAGTGGTGAAGTTCGCACCATACACTGCGCAAATACAGGTGCAATGACAGGATGTGCAGATGTTGGTAATACTATTTGGTACTCCACATCTAGCAACCAAAAAAGGAAGTATCCGAATAGTTGGGAGATTAGTCAAACCAAACAAGGCGATATGATTTGTATTAACACGGTAAGGGCAAATACACTTGCGGTAGAAGCGATAAACAACAATATTATCTTAGAATTAAAAGGTTACGAAACGCTCAAAACTGAAGTGAAATATGGTAGCGAAAATAGCCGAATAGATATCTTACTTGAATCAAAAAATAGGCAACCTTGCTACATAGAAGTGAAAAGTGTCACCTTGTTAGGCGATAAAGGTATCGGCTATTTTCCTGATACTGTGACCACTCGAGGCCAAAAACACCTGCGTGAACTCACAGAAATGGTCAATAATGGTAATCGAGCTGTACTTTTATTCGCTGTTTTACATTCAGGTATTGAAAAAGTATCCGCAGCACACCATATAGATGCAAATTATTCATTATTACTAGAGCAAGCAAGAAAAGCGGGTGTGGAAATACTCTGTTATAAGGCAGATATCTCAACGAACAATATGCAACTTGCATCATCAATTGATTTTATCAAATGAGGTACAAAACTTGATGTAATGTTCACACAGCAAGCAAAATGAAATTTCAGTGTTTGCTTCCAGCTTTTTTTTCTGATATAGATACGCGCCTAAAATTAACTGCAAGTCAGTTGATGTTGGTGTCAGTAGGAGAAGTGGTATGCCAGAGAAGAAAAAAGCGCTAGGTATTTTAGCCATAGCGGGCGTTGAGCCTTACCAAGAGAAAGCTGGTGAAGAATATATGTCGCCAGAACAAATGGCTCACTTTGCTAAAATCTTAGGAGCATGGCGAGACCAACTTAGAGATGAAGTTGAAAGAACAGTGCATCATATGCAAGATGAAGCTGCAAACTTCCCAGATCCAGTTGATAGAGCTTCACAAGAAGAAGAGTTCAGCCTTGAATTACGTAACCGAGATCGTGAACGTCGTTTAATCAAAAAGATTGAAAAAACGTTGAAGAAGATCGAAGAAGACGATTTTGGGTTTTGCGAATCTTGCGGTGTTGAAGTAGGCATACGTCGTCTAGAGGCTCGTCCTACAGCCGATTTATGTATCGATTGTAAAACACTTGCTGAAATGAAAGAACGACAAATGCAAGGCTAACCTTGCAGCAAAAATTTGAGGGAGCTTCTGCTCCCTTTTTGCGGTTGGTATTTTTATTGTATTAACTTTAAACTAGCACTGTTTCTTAGTTATTATTCAGCTATCTAATTCTTTAAACGAAAAACTCATTACCCTCTAACAGAAAAATTAATTCAAATATGAACTATATTGGTCGCTTTGCTCCTTCTCCTTCAGGACCATTACATTTCGGTTCATTAGTTGCCGCACTCGGGAGTTATTTTCAGGCGAAATCTAATCAAGGTACTTGGTTGGTTAGAATGGAAGATCTCGACCCACCAAGAGAAGTAGCCGGTGCTGCTAGCTTAATATTGCGTTCTCTAGAAGCTTATCATCTCTATTGGGATGGAGAGGTCATATATCAGAGTCAACGTCATGAAATCTATCAAGCTTATATCGATAAATGGTTAAATAACGATCAAGCCTACTTTTGTGAGTGTTCAAGGAAACAGATAAAAGCACAGGGTGGCTTTTATATGGGAACGTGTCGAGACAAACAGCTGACTTCCTCTATGAACAACGCGATACGATTGCGGGTAAATCAACCTGTTTATCATTTTGATGATATAAGGCAAAAACGAATAACCATTCCTCAAGCGTTAGCAAACGAAGATTTTATCATCAAACGTCGAGATGGTCTTTTTGCTTACAATTTAGCCGTTGTAATAGATGATATTCAACAACATGTAACCGAAGTTGTAAGAGGGGCAGATTTAATAGAACCAACAGGACGGCAAATCAGCCTCTACCAGCTACTTAATGTTCCCCCTGTAAGCTACTTACATTTACCTTTGGCAACAGATCCATTAGGTAATAAATTATCAAAACAGAATCATGCAAAAGCCATTGATCTGCAATATCCCAAAGCTACGCTTATTAAAGCAATGCAATTTTTAGGTTTTTCCTTGCCGCAAGAGGTTCAAGCCGCTAATTTGGATGAAATACTCGCTTGGGGATGTACAAACTGGTCAATAAATGAACTGCCTAATACTAACGAGATAATAACACCATTCTCAAATGACGTTGTGTAGGCTATTATTAGCACCGTTTTTAGTACCACCATAATATTGGAGAAATTAAGCTGAACATTATCACACGAAATGACCACGGTATTTCCCGTAAAGACATTAGTGACAATGCATTGAAGGTGTTGTATCGCCTGAGTAATGCAGGGTTTGATGCATTCTTAGTTGGTGGTGGGGTAAGAGATTTACTTTTAAATCATAAACCTAAAGACTTTGACATCGCGACTAATGCCACACCAGAGCAAATTAGAGATCTATTTAAAAACTGCCGACTCATCGGCCGTCGATTTCGCTTAGCTCACATTATGTTTGGCCGCGAAATCATTGAAGTAGCAACGTTTCGTGGTCACCATCAAGAACCTACAAAAAATGTCTCTGCTCAATCAGATGAAGGCATGTTACTCAGAGATAACGTGTATGGAACTATTGAAGAGGATGCGGAACGCCGAGATTTTACAATCAATGCAATGTATTACAACATTGCTGATTTTAGTATCTATGATTTTGCCGATGGAAAGGAAGACCTTGATGACGGATTGATTCGACTAATTGGCGATCCGGAAACGCGTTACCGTGAAGATCCAGTCCGTATGCTCAGAGCGGTTAGGTTTGCGGCGAAGTTAGATATGGATCTTTGTGCTACAACTGCCGATCCGATGCTTGAGCTCGCCCATTTACTAGACGATATTCCTTCTGCACGTCTTTTTGAAGAGTCATTAAAACTTCTGCAATCAGGCAATGGGCTTGAAACCTATTTATTGATGCGAGATTACGACCTATTTAGACCATTATTTCCACTGATTTCTGAATACTTTACCGATACCGGAGAATCTGACACCGAACATATGATCGAGCTGGTTTTAGAATCGACCGACAAACGGATTAATGATGGTAAGCGAGTTAATCCTGCCTTTATTTTTGCCGCTATATTGTGGTATCCACTAGCAGATATTGCGCGTCAGATGATGGAAGAAAAAGGCTTGCCTTATTACGATGCCATTATGGAAGCCAGTAATATCGTATTAGATAAACAAGTCAAAACCATCGCAATTCCACGAAGACATACCGCCACAATAAGAGAAATTTGGCAACTGCAATTACGTTTACCAAGAAGACATGGCAAAAGAGCGAGTCGCTTAATGGAATTAAATAAATTCAGAGCCGGTTTTGATTTCTTGGAAATGCGAGGAGAGGTTGAAGAAGGCGAAACCAAAGAATTAGCGAAATGGTGGCAAAAGTACCAAAACTCCGGCAAAAATGCTCGCCAAACAATGAGTAATGAATTAGGTCAAGACCAAACAAACTTTAGACGACGTAAAAATTATCGAAATAAAAATAAGAGCAAATCTAAATAATGAAGACCGTTTACATTGCGATTGGCAGTAACTTGAATGATCCCGTTACGCAAACAAAAAATGCAATAAAAGCATTGAAAAGTTTGCCAAAGAGCCAATTTTTAACTGCGTCGTCATTATATAGTAGCATTCCCATGGGACCACAACAGCAACCTGATTACATTAATGCTGTGGTGGCAATACGCACCGAATTGCCACCCATTACGTTGTTAGATGCCACTCAAGCAATTGAGTTAGAACATGGTCGAGTTCGTAAAAAAGAACGTTGGGGACCAAGAACTCTCGACTTAGATATTCTGCTTTATGGTAGTGAAATCATTAATTCTGAGCGCCTTGTTATTCCTCATTATGGAATAAAAAAAAGAGAGTTTGTTCTCTATCCGCTGGCAGAAATTGCTCCTAATTTAATATTTCCAGATGGCGAAGTGCTCTCAAATCTACTCACAATAGTAGATAAAAATGGCCTTAGAATTTGGCAACCATAGCCAAACAGAAGCCCGTTAAGGATCATACATGAAAAAAATCACTATAAACGACTTAATGACTTGGAAACAACAAGGCAAAAAATTTGCTTCATCTACCGCTTATGATGCGAGCTTTGCTCAACTTTTCGAGCAACAAGAAATGCCAGTCCTATTAGTTGGAGACTCCCTTGGGATGGTTTTACAAGGACACAACTCCACACTACCAGTTACCATGGAGGATATGGCTTATCATACGCGTAGCGTGCGTGCAGGAAGCCCTAACAGTCTGTTAATGGCTGACATGCCTTTTATGAGTTATGCCACACCAGATCAAGCAGGGAAAAATGCCGCTTTATTGCTGCAAGCTGGCGCCAATATGGTGAAATTAGAAGGTGGTGACTGGCTGGTGGACACCGTTAAATTTTTAACTGATCGTGCGATTCCTGTCTGCGCACATCTAGGATTAACGCCCCAATCAGTCAATATATTTGGCGGCTACAAAGTACAAGGCCGTGAAGAACAAAAAGCAGATCAAATACTGAACGATGCTTTAGCAATGGAAGCCGCAGGTGCTCAGGTTATTTTATTAGAATGTGTTCCGGCAGTTCTCGCCAAAAAGATCACCGAAACCGTTAATGTTCCTGTAATTGGTATCGGAGCAGGAAGTGATACTGACGGCCAAATTTTAGTGATGCATGACATGTTTGGTATATCAGCAAACTATATGCCTAAATTTTCGAAAAATTTCTTGGCAGAAACCGGCGATATGCGCGAAGCCGTGTCGTTATACATTGCTGAAGTTCAAGCAACGACCTTTCCTGGTCCTAACCATACTATTGCTTGAGGAAAATAAATCATGCAAACATTTACTGATGTTTCTTCGTTAAGAGAACACATTACAGCTTTAAAGCGTGAAGGAAGAACGATCGCTTTTGTTCCAACAATGGGTAACCTTCATGATGGTCATTTAACGTTGGTACGTACGGCGAAAAAACAAGCTGATATTGTTGTTGTGAGTATTTTTGTCAATCCAATGCAATTTGATCGAGTGGATGATCTGAATAATTATCCACGAACTCTTGATGAGGATTTGAGTAAGTTAAATTCTGAAGGAGTAGACTTTGTCTTTACTCCTACCCCAGACATAATGTATCCACAAGGCTTAGATAAACAAACTTTTGTTGAAGTGCCTAGCTTGTCTCATATGCTTGAAGGTGCCTCTCGCCCTGGTCACTTTCGTGGAGTCGCTACGATTGTCGCCAAGTTATTTAATATCGTTTCTCCAAACGTAGCCTGTTTTGGCGAGAAAGACTTCCAACAGCTGGCAGTCATAAAACAAATGACTACTGATCTTTGTATGGATATTGAAATAGTTGGAGTACCAACGGTACGGGAAATGGATGGTTTAGCCATGAGTTCTCGCAACAGTTTGTTGACTATGGATGAACGTCAGCGTGCGCCAGTATTAGCAAGAACTATGCGCTGGATCAGTAGCCAAATTCGGAGTGGTAAAGGCGATTACAATACCATAATTGAAGATGCTCAAGATCAACTTAGAGCGGCGGATCTGCAACCAGATGAAATATTTATCCGTGACGCTATTACCCTACAAACCGTTAATGAAGACTCAACCCAAGCGGTTATTTTAATCTCTGCGTTCCTAGGCAAAGCACGATTAATTGATAATCAGTTAGTTGATTTGGTGGTCGAAGATAAACTTATAGCAGACGATAAAACAGAACACACAGACGAAAAATAATTACTTAAAGAGCAAAGTGCTATTTTTACTTTGCTCTCTAAGTTAACAACATAATATTACAAACTTAACATTAAGAACGTAAACCTGTCCCTTTAGATATTAGATAATGGGCAACTGCATATAGCCCTAGCATAAATATACCAAGCACAGAAAACGAGGTAACAATCCCCACATCAGATACTCCTAAAAATCCATATCTAAATGCATTCACCATATAAACTATAGGGTTAATTTTTGACACACCTTGCCAAAAATCAGGCAATAAACTAATCGAATAAAACACACCACCTAGATAAGTTAATGGCGTTAAAATAAAAGTTGGTATAATAGAAATATCATCAAATGTTTTGGCGAAAACTGCATTGATCAAACCACCTAGAGAAAACACAACCGATGTCATAAACACGGTGGCAATAATTATCCCCCAATGCTCTATCTGTATATCAACGAAAAACAGTGATACAAAAGTAACAATAGCTCCAACAAGTAACCCTCTTGTTACGCCGCCCATAACAAAACCAGCAATAATAATGTAATTTGGTACTGGAGCAACTAACAATTCTTCTATATTTTTTTGGAATTTGGAACTATAAAACGAGGAAGCAACATTAGAGTAAGAGTTGGTAATAACCGACATCATGATCAATCCAGGAACAATGTATTCCATGTAAGTGAATCCACTCATTTCACCAATTCTCGAACCAATAAGGTTGCCAAAAATAATAAAATACAGCGTCATAGTAATAGCCGGTGGCACCAATGTTTGTACCCAAATTCGTGTAAAACGATTGATTTCTTTCGACAATAAACTTCTAAATGCTACCCAATATATTTGATACATAACTAATTATTTCTCGCTCTGCGCACGGACAATACCAACAAACAACTCTTCTAATCGATTGGCTTTATTTCTCATCGATAGCACTTGAATACCTTGCTCAGTTAACTGACTAAACACCGAATTTAAACCTTGTTTTTTATCAATAGCTATTTCTAATGAACCATTCTCTACTTTCATTGAATGTACATCATTAAGTTGTGGTTCTGGGCTATCTGGTTTCAAATCGAGAATAAAAGTCTCAACGTCCAACTTATTCAACAACCCTTTCATTGTGGTATTTTCGATCACTTCTCCACTATTAATTATACCAATATTACGACAAAGCATTTCTGCTTCTTCTAGATAATGAGTGGTTAAAATTATGGTGATGCCTTCACTATTAATTTTTTTCAAGAAATCCCACATTGAACGACGCAATTCGATGTCGACTCCAGCGGTTGGTTCGTCCAAGATCAACAATTTAGGTTCGTGCATAAGCGCTCGCGCAATCATCAACCTGCGCTTCATACCACCAGAAAGCGCGCGAGCACGTTCTGAGCGTTTTTCCCAAAGGTCTAACTGAGATAAACATACTTTGGCTCTTTCTTTCGCCTGGGCTTTGGTGACCCCATAATAACCAGCTTGCTGGATAACAATCTGCTCTACAGTTTCAAATTGATTAAAGTTGAACTCTTGCGGCACTAAGCCAATATATCGCTTAGCTAACTCAACATCTGTATCAATATCTTTTCCGAAAACTTTTACATTACCTGAAGTTTTATTAACCAATGAAGTAATAATACCGATCGTCGTTGACTTACCCGCACCATTCGGACCTAAAAGCGCATAGAAGTCCCCTTTCTCAACTTTCAAACTAACGCCTTTTAGTGCTTCAAAACCGCCAGCATATGTTTTTTTTAAATTGTCTATTTCGAGTGCAAACATAGTTATTATCTTATTTAGTGACTTGCCAAGTTTCGTTGATAAACGACAGAAACTGATTTTAGTGCATCAATGTACCGCGGACGAACATTATACATGGAGGTTATTACAGCGAAAAACAATCCTCAAAGCTTAGATTAGAGTCTGTGTAACAAGACCGCGTGTTATTTTGTCATTTAAAGAGTCCGTATTCCAATTAACTGATCCAACCAGCATTGAAATTATAAATAATTATCAACTAATTATAACGGTTAATGTCATAGCTTGTGTATAGTGTATGAGATAAAGAGGGAACAAAAATGCCACATATTAAAGAACTATTTGAAAATAATGCTACGTGGTCAAATCGCATGACCGCTGAGAGTCCTGAATATTTCACTAAACTAGTCAGTAGGCAGAGCCCAGAATACTTATGGATAGGTTGTTCAGACAGCCGAGTGCCAGCCGAGTTATTAACTGGCCTAGATTCAGGTGAACTGTTTGTACATAGAAATGTGGCCAACCAAGTTATTCATACCGATTTAAACTGCTTATCGGTTGTTCAATACGCCGTAGATGTACTAAAAGTTAAACATATTATTGTTTGTGGCCATTATGGGTGCGGGGGTGTAAACGCCTCGATAGACAACCCACCATTAGGGTTAATAAATAACTGGATACTGCACGTTCGGGATTTATATCTAAAACACAAAAGCTGGCTAGCCGAGTATCCACGAGATCAATGGGGCAATAAACTATGTGAAGTTAATGTAGCTGAGCAAGTTTACAATTTGGGTAATTCATCGATTATTCAAAGTGCTTGGGAACGTGGCCAACATATTGATATACATGGAGTTGTGTACGGAATTGGTGACGGAAGATTAAAAGATCTGGGTATGCGTAGTCATAGCAGAGAAACCTTAGGCATTGCTTACCAAGGAGCAATCGCTAAAATCATGAGTAATAGTGTGATTGAATAAACAACAACTAGGTTGCGTTACTATTGCTTTACACACCCTATTAATATAATCCAAACACAGAAAGTTATCTCTTATCGCTTTCTGTGTTTAAGCTAGGTTATATTTCTATTTATCTATTATTTAACAAATATTGTTACTCTTGTGGTACAACTTTACCAATATAAGGTAGATTACGATATTTTTGTGCGTAATCAATACCGACACCGACTACAAATTCATCAGGAATAGAAAAACCTATCCACTGAACATCAACCGCCACTTCTCTACGCGAAGGTTTATCGAGTAGCGTACAAATTTCGATTGAATTAGGCTCTCTAAGTGACAATATTTCACATACTTTACTCAAGGTATTACCTGTATCAATAATATCTTCAACTAAAATAATATCCTTACCTTTAATATCATCATCGAGATCTTTTAAAATACGCACGTCACGAGAGCTTTCCATTGTATTGCCATAGCTTGACGCAGTCATAAAGTCGACAGAATGATCAAGTTTTATCGCACGAGCTAAATCCGCCATAAAGACAAAAGAGCCTCTTAATAACCCAACCATGACCAGATTATCCGAATCCTTATAATGCTCTGTAATCTGTTGTCCCAGTTCATTTACGCGTTTCTGAACGTCTTGTTCAGAGATCATCACTTCAACTGTATGTTTCATAGTTTTCTCAATTATCTTGGTTAAGTTACCTACTTCGTTTATAAGAGATAACTAAAAATATGGGCGCATTCTAACATTACTCTATTAGTGGATACCAATTAGTTATTAACAACTTCAACTTTAACTCTTCTAAAATAAAAACAACGATCAAATAGCAACAATACCCATGTTTAATTCATTACCAATGATATTGAAACGATGAAAAACCTGATGTTTATTCCAATTTTAACGATTGTTCTCAGATTAGTGACATAATTGTTAACTATGCAAATTGATCTAAATCATATGCACCTGTACACTCATAATGTAGTATAAAATAATAAAAATAATTATTAAATGACAACGAATTGGCTAAGGTAACCCAGCATGGATATGATAAAAAAACACCCAAGAACTCGTTTATCTCCTCAGAAACGCAAACTGCAATTGATGGATATAGCACTAGAAGTTTTCGCTCGTCGTGGTATTGGCCGTGGTGGTCATGCAGATATCGCTGATGTTGCACAAGTTTCAGTTGCAACTGTCTTTAATTATTTCCCCACCAGAGAAGATTTAGTTGACGAAATATTGCATCACGTTGTTCGTCAGTTTTCAGGCTTTCTTAACGAAAACCTTGATACATCTCTACATGCTAAAGAAAACCTGCAAAACGTTGCAGAATCCATGTGCGAACTTGTTCTACAAGATACACATTGGTTAAAAATTTGGTTTGAATGGAGTGCTTCTGCTCGTGATGAAGTGTGGCCACTTTACGTTTCATTGAACAAAAATAGCCGACTTTTAGTAGAGAATATGTTTACCCAATCTATTGAACGCGGCGAAATAAGCGAGCAACAAAATCCAGAAAACTTAGCAAAAATGTTCCAAGCAATTTGTTACGCTATTTATTTAGAAGCCAATAGAAACGGTGATAAAGAACATTTAACCGCTTTCACCACTAATTTTTTAGACATGCTATGTATCTACAACGATAAATAGAAGTCCTCAGATATCGTATAATCTAAGTGTATATCGGTGAGATTCGTCATCTATTTAATTTAATTGTAAATAAACTAAAAGGCCGCTTCACAATGAAGCGGCCTTTTCAATGATATAGAATAATCGTTTTACTCTATTTCTTTTTCTTTGCTTTTTTGTTTGGTAGATCAGTAATTGAACCTTCAAACACTTCTGCTGCAAGACCAACCGATTCATGTAGCGTCGGGTGAGCATGTATTGTCAACGCAATATCTTCTGCATCACAACCCATTTCGATAGCCAAACCTATTTCACCTAGCAATTCACCACCATTCGTACCAACGATAGCACCACCAATAATACGATGAGATTCTTTATCGAAAATAAGCTTAGTCATACCATCAGAACAATCCGATGCAATAGCACGTCCAGAAGCACTCCATGGGAAAGTAGAAACTTCATAGTTAATACCTTCTTCTTTCGCTTCTTTTTCTGTTTTACCAACCCAAGCCACTTCTGGCTCAGTGTATGCAATAGAAGGAATAACTTTTGGATCAAAGTAATGTTTCTTACCAGAAATAACTTCAGCAGCAACGTGACCTTCATGCACACCTTTGTGAGCCAACATTGGTTGTCCAACGATATCACCTATAGCATGAATGTGCGGTACATTGGTACGCATTTGCTTATCGACATTGATAAAGCCGCGATCATCAACTTCTAGACCTGCTTTCTCTGCATCAAGTAATTTACCATTAGGTACACGGCCAATAGCTACCAACACTGCGTCGTAACGTTCAGGTTCAGCTGGTGCTTTTTTACCTTCCATTGTTACGTAAATACCGTCTTCTTTTGCTTCTACTGCCGTTACTTTAGTCTCTAGCATCAAATTAAATTTATCTTTAATTCGCTTAGTGAACACTTTTACAATGTCTTTATCTGCAGCTGGGATCACCTGGTCAAACATCTCAACCACATCGATCTTAGAACCTAACGAGTGATAAGCTGTACCCATTTCAAGTCCGATAATACCACCACCCATAATAAGCAGTTTTCCTGGTACTTCTTTCAGCTCAAGTGCATCAGTAGAATCCCAAATACGTGGATCTTCATGAGGGATAAATGGCAGTTTAATAGGGCGAGAACCGGCAGCAACAATTGCATTATCGAAGTTAACGGTTGTTTTACCGTCTTCGCCTTCAACTTCAATAGAATTAGGGCTTGTAAATTTACCGTAACCATTAACCACGGTTACTTTACGCATTTTCGCCATGCCGGCAATACCGTTGGTTAACTGACCAACTACTTTCTCTTTCCATAAACGAATTTTATCAATATCCGTTTGTGGTTCGCCAAACACGATACCGTGTTCTGCTAGCGCTTTAGCTTCTTCAATTACTTTAGAAACGTGCAATAGGGCTTTAGATGGAATACAACCAACATTTAAACACACACCACCTAGTGCGCTATAGCGCTCAATAAGTACTGTTTCCAAACCTAAGTCTGCACAACGAAATGCAGCTGAATATCCACCAGGACCTGCACCAAGTACAACAACTTGGGCTTTAATTTCTTTGCTCATTGTGACCTCTTGTAGTCATTTTCCCTAACAGGCTAAATATTGATAATTAATGATTCATTTCTTTTTCAGGTTGCCACAGTTTACAAACTTGTTAACGAAGTGAAAAGAAATTCCATTTAGCCTGTGAGCTAGACAACAATTCCACTTCAAACCGCTTATTGAAATGAAACAATTGCATAAATTAATTACATTAACCAAGAAAAGGCGGCAAACTTGCCACCTTTATCATTTGGTATTACAGAACTAAACGACGAATATCTGTCATACAACCATTCAAGTAAGTAATAAATCGAGCACCTTCTGCTCCGTCTATTACTCTATGGTCGTAAGATAATGATAACGGCAATTGTAGTCTCGGTACAAAATCTTTACCATTCCAAACAGGTTTCATTTCAGATTTTGATACGCCTAAGATAGCAACTTCAGGGGCATTAACGATAGGAGTAAATGCTGTACCACCAATACCGCCTAAGCTAGAAATAGTGAAACAACCACCTTGCATATCAGACGCTGTCAGTTTACCCATACGCGCTTTCTTAGAAATAGCCATAAGCTCTTCTGAAAGTTCATAAATGCCTTTTTTGTTCACATCTTTAAATACAGGAACAACTAGGCCATTTGGTGTATCAACCGCAATACCAATATTGACATATTTCTTGAGAATTAAGCTCTCGCCATCTTCACTCAATGAAGAGTTAAATGAAGGGAACGCTTCTAACGCTTTGGCTGCAGCTTTCATTAGGAAAACAAGCGGAGTAATCTTGATACCAGAATCTTTCTTCGCTTCGATTGCATTCTGCTCTTTACGGAATTGTTCTACTTCCGTAATGTCTGCGTTGTCCCACTGTGTTACGTGCGGGATCATTACCCAGTTACGATGCAGGTTTGCGCCTGAAATCTTCTTGATACGTGATAATGGCTTAACTTCAGTATCACCAAACTTGCTGAAATCAACTTTCGGCCAAGGAAGCAAACCAAGTGCACTACCGTCGCCACCTTTAGCTGATGATGCGCCAGATTCTAAACGCTTCAGTGCTTCTTTAACGTAGCTCTGAACATCTTCTTTAAGGATGCGACTCTTACGACCAGTACCCTTAACTTTCGCTAAGTTAACACCAAATTCTCTTGCTATACGACGTACAACTGGAGATGCATGAGAGTACTCATTGTTTGCCTCAAACTCGTCACTCTTAGCTGGAGCAGAAGCAGCAGCTTTAGGCGCTTCTGTTTTCGCAGCTGGAGCGGCGGCAGGGGCAGCAGAAGGAGCAGGCGCGGCAGCCGCACTTGCTGATACTGTCTCAAAAATCATAATCAGAGAACCAGTAGTTACTTTGTCGCCTTCTGCTATTTTGATTTCTTTCAATGTACCGGCAAATGGTGCAGGGACTTCCATTGAAGCTTTGTCGCCCTCAACGGTGATAAGTGATTGCTCTTCTTCAATTGCATCGCCAACAGAAACCATAACCTCAGTAACTTCAACTTCGTCGCCACCGATATCAGGTACATTCACTTCTTTTAACTCAGCAACGGCGGGGGCATTATTCGCAGGAGCAGCTGGTGCAGTCGCTTCAACTGGTGCAGCGCCACCTTCTGAAACTTCAAATACCATGATTAGCGAACCAGTCGTTACTTTGTCGCCTTCCGATATTTTGATTTCTTTTAGTACACCTGCAAAAGGAGCAGGGACTTCCATTGATGCTTTGTCGCCTTCAACCGTGATTAGTGATTGCTCTTCTTCAACAGCATCACCAATAGAAACCATGATCTCAGTAACTTCAACTTCATCACCACCGATATCAGGTACATTCACTTCTTTTAATGACACAGCTGCAGGAGCAGCGGCTGGAGCAGCTTGTTCAGCCGGAGCAGGGGCTGCTGCACCTTCTGCATCTTCGAAGATCATGATCAACGAGCCAGTAGACACGTTATCGCCTTCAGCGATTTTAATTTCTTTTACCACACCAGCCTGTGAAGCTGGTACTTCCATTGAAGCTTTATCGCCTTCAACAGTAATGAGAGATTGTTCTTCTTCAACCTTGTCGCCTACGCTAACAAGAATCTCAGTAACTTCAACCTCATCCGCACCAATGTCAGGTACATTAATTTCGATTGCCATTATTCTTTCCTACCTTATTAAGCGTATAGCGGGTTAGTTTTGTCTGTATCAATGTTGAATCTCTTAATCGCTTCGGTTACTACCGATTTTTCAACATCACCACGTTTCGCTAGTTCATTTAGAGCTGCAACAACCACATAACCTGCGTTCACTTCAAAGTGACGACGTAGATTTTCTCTGCTATCTGAGCGACCGAAACCATCAGTACCCAGAACTTTATAAGATTCTGCAGGAATATACGCACGTACTTGCTCAGCATAGTTTTTCATGTAATCCGTCGCTGCAATCGCTGGTTCTGTACCCAGCACATCAGAGATGTAAGCTGTTTTTGCTTCAGCTTCTGGGTGAAGCATGTTGTAACGCTCAACAGCTTGTCCATCACGCGTCACTTCATTAAACGAAGTCACAGAATAAACATCAGACGAAACACCGTACTCTTCACTTAGAATCGCAGCAGCTTTGCGTACTTCGTTCATAATAGTACCTGAACTTAGTAGCTGCACTTTACCTTTAGTACCAGTATAAGTTTCAAGCTTATAGATACCTTTACGAATACCTTCTTCTGCGCCTTCTGGCATCGCAGGCATTGCGTAGTTTTCGTTCATTAATGTTAGGTAGTAGAAAACGTTCTCTTGGTCACCGTACATACGACGAATACCATCTTGAACAATAACAGCTACTTCGTAAGCAAACGTTGGATCATAAGAAATACAGTTTGGAACCGTAGCGGCCAAAATATGGCTATGACCATCTTCGTGTTGTAGGCCTTCACCATTTAGTGTAGTACGGCCTGCCGTTGCTCCTAATAAGAAACCACGAGCTTGCTGATCACCAGCCATCCACGCCATGTCGCCAACACGTTGGAAACCGAACATAGAATAATAGATGTAGAACGGAATCATCGGTAAATCATTGGTGCTGTACGATGTTGCTGCAGAAACCCATGACGACATCGCGCCTAATTCGTTGATACCTTCCTGAAGAACTTGACCTGATGTTGCTTCTTTATAGTAAGAAACAATGTCTCTATCTTGTGGCGTATAGTTCTGACCATTTGGATTATAGATACCGATTTGACGGAATAACCCTTCCATACCGAACGTACGTGCTTCATCGGCAATAATAGGAACGATATTTTTGCCAATACCTTTGTTTTTCAATAAAACATTTAAAGTACGTACAAATGCCATAGTTGACGAAATGTCACGTTTTTGTTCTTCAAGCAATGGTTTAAACTCTTCCAATTTTGGAATGTCTAAATCTTGAGTAAACTTAGGTAAACGAACAGGTGTATAACCATGCAACGCTTTACGACGTGCATGTAAATATTCATACTCTGCACTACCTTCTTCTAACGATAGGTAAGGTAGAGATTTCATTTCTTCATCAGAAACAAGATCTTTAAGACCTAGGCGATCGCGAAGATGTTGAACATGTGTCATGTCCATTTTCTTAACTTGGTGAGCAATGTTCATACCTTCTGCTGCTGCACCCATGCCGTAACCTTTAACCGTTTTAGCTAAAATAACAGTTGGACGATCTTTCGTCTCAGCCGCATTTTTATAAGCAGCATAAAGCTTAGATGTATCATGACCACCACGTTTAAGAGCAAAAATCTCGTCATCGGTCATATCAGAAACAAGCGCTGCTGTTTCAGGATAACGACCAAAGAAGTGTTCACGAACAAACGCGCCATCTTTAGATTTGAATGTTTGATAATCGCCATCAACAACTTCATTCATTAGTTGTAGCAATTTACCAGAAGTATCTTTAGCAAGCAGAGCATCCCAACCGCTTCCCCAAACCACTTTAACTACGTTCCAGCCAGCACCTTTGAACAGGCCTTCTAGCTCTTGAATTATCTTACCGTTACCCATTACTGGGCCGTCTAGACGCTGTAGGTTACAGTTGATTAAGAAACAAAGGTTATCCAGTTTTTCACGAGCGGCAAATGAAATTGCTCCGCGTGATTCTGGCTCATCCATTTCACCATCACCAAGGAAAGCGTAAACGCGCTGCTCTGATGTATCTTTTAGTCCGCGACCGTCAAGATACTTAAGGAATCGAGCTTGATAAATAGACGCAATTGGTCCAAGTCCCATTGAAACCGTTGGGAACTGCCAAAATTCAGGCATAAGCTTAGGGTGTGGGTATGAAGGAATACCTTTGCCATCGACTTCTTGACGGAAATTGTCAAGTTGTTCAGCAGTAAGTCGGCCTTCAACGAATGCGCGAGAGTAAATACCTGGAGAGATATGACCTTGATAATAAACCAAATCACCACCATCTTTCTCATTTGGAGCGCGGAAAAAGTGGTTGAAGCATGTTTCATAAAACGCAGCTGACGATTGAAAAGAAGCCATGTGACCACCCAACTCTAAATCTTTCTTAGAGGCGCGCAATACAATCATGATCGCATTCCAACGAATAATAGAGCGAATGCGACGCTCTAAAGTTGTATCACCTGGATAAGCAGGTTCTTGGTCAGGCGAAATAGTGTTGATGTAGTTAGTAGTTACACCAGTTGGCATATCTACACCATCAAGGCGTGCTTTATCTAAAACTGTTTCTAGTAAGAACTGTGCACGCTCTACACCTTCTTCACGTACCACTGACTCTAGTGCGGCAAGCCACTCTTGAGTTTCCAGTGCATCAACGTCATTATTAATGACTTCAGACATGGCGGTCTATCCTTTTTTTAGTTAGCTCTGGTGAACATGAGATAAATCAATCATTAAGATTCATCACTCTGTTGGAGTCTACGTAAAGAGCGTTTTCTTCTATTCTCCTGACGATTAATATCCAACAATGTTTCCTCGATATAAGCTAAGTGCGTATGAGAAAGTTCACGAGCCCGTTCAGGCTGTCTAGAAACAATCGCATCAACAATATTAGCTCTGTGTCTACTTACTTTTCCAACCACATCACTGCGGCGGTTCAATAGTTTTAAATTCTGTAATACATTTTGCTCAAGAAGAGGAGCCAAGCTACGAACAATATGTAGCAGCACGACATTATGAGCGGCATCAGTAATCGCAATGAGGGATTTCATCACTTCAACCGCTTCTTGTTCTACATTTTTTTCTTCTTCAGCTTTTTTGATCCGCACTTGAATTTGGCGAATGACTGCATAATCTTCTTCAGTTCCACGCAAGGCTGCAAAATACGCAGAAATGCCTTCTAGCGCGTGACGTGACTCTAACAAGTCAAGTTGAGTGTCATTGTGAGTGGACAACAATTCCAGCAGAGGATCTGAAAACCCTTTCCATAAGTTTTCACTTACGAAAGTTCCTCCACCTTGACGACGCGTTAACAAACGCTTGGCTTCCAATCTCTGAATAGCTTCACGGATAGAAGGTCGCGAAACATCAAATCGTATCGCTAATTCTCTCTCTGGGGGCAGTTGTTGCCCTGGAGAAAATGTTCCTTCCAGTATCAACCGTTCAAGTTCTTTCTCTATTACATCAGAAAGCTTCGGTTGACGTATCCTTTGATAAGCCATTTTATTTGTTCACTCAGTAATTCAAACTTGCGAGCCATGTAAATTGGTAATACCAATTTTAAAGTGGACAAAAGTTAACATAAAAATAACGTTAATGTCTAGACGAAAATTGATTCAAATCATAAAAAACAAGCGTTTTAACTCATTGGTAACATTTCATTGTCATCAATGCACATTACTCTACTGATACCGTTACATTCTTTAACGGTATTAATCCGACATGGATATAACCAATTCATCAATAACATGGTGAAAGTATCGCCAATCGAACACCAAACCAGGATCGCTCTTTCTTAGCGGAGCGATGTACTGATGGCCTGTAATTCGGTGGCGTGTAATCAACGGATAGTAACGCATTAAAAGGGAGGTGACTCTTGCTAATGAGACATATTGTTGCTTTGAATAACACTCAAAATCAGTCCCTTCCAGTTCTATACCAATAGAATAATCGTTACACCGTTCTCTACCTGCGAAGCTGGACTTCCCGGCGTGCCATGCTCTCATGTTAAACGGAACAAACTGAACGATCTCACCATCTCTACGGATCAAACAGTGTGCTGATACCCTCATACTTGCAATCACAGCAAAAAAAGGGTGATCACTCGCTAGTAATTTACCAGTAAAAAACTGCTCAATGGCTTGACTGCCAAACTGCCCGGGAGGAAGACTGATATTGTGCACAACCAGTAAACTTACCTCTGTTGAGCTAGGCCTTGTATCATAATGAGGAGAAGGAACCTGTTTAACACCTTCTAACCAATAATCATCTGTTAACTTCATAGACCTTTTCCTCGCGTTATAGTTCCTTCACTTTAACTCAGCTAATAAATAAACAACAACAGCCAAATCGATAAAACATGCAATCAGATATTTTCATTCTAGAGACACAATTTACTGGTTTTTCTGCTGAAAAAATTCATAAGCAGGAGTATCATTCCGACTATATAAATTCTTTGCGTTAGAGTTCGACAATGAAAAACACACACGATAGTGATGTTCGCCTTACTTATTTAAAACAACAACTCCCTTTAGAAATCTCACGTGCAGTGTCAGAAACACTGCGTGAAGACCTTGGCGGAACATTAGACACAACCAAAGACATTACCGCTGCACTTATTCCCGCAGATAAACAAAGTGTTGCGACAATTATCACAAGAGAACATGGTGTATTTTGTGGCCAAGCATGGGCAAATGAAGTATTTAACCAACTTGGTAATCAAGTCGTTATCGACTGGCATGTTAATGATGGCGACACAGTAGAACCAAACCAAACGCTTTGCACTCTCTCTGGTCCTGCAAGAATATTGTTAACCGGTGAACGCAATGCGATGAATTTTATTCAAACGCTTTCAGGTTGTGCAACCATTACGGCAAAATACGCACAACAGCTAGTAGGAACACAGTGTAAATTACTTGATACACGTAAAACCATTCCTGGCTTACGCAGTGCCTTAAAGTATGCTGTCGTTTGTGGCGGTGGTTTTAATCATCGAATTGGTGTCTTTGATGCTTACCTAATAAAAGAGAATCATATTATTGCTTGCGGTGGGATCACTAAAGCTATAGTTATTGCCAAAGAACTAAATCCCGGCAAACCAGTTGAAATCGAAACAGAATCCCTCATCGAACTTGAAGAAGCGATTAATGCTGGCGCTGATATTATTATGCTAGATAATTTTACTACCGAGATGATGAAAGAGGCGGTCAAAATTAATGCTGGTCGAGCAGCACTAGAAAACTCAGGCAATGTCACACTAGAGACCATTAAAGAGTTTGCCGAAACAGGTGTTGATTACATCTCTGTTGGAGCGCTAACCAAACACTTAAAAGCGATGGATTTATCAATGCGCTTTCAATAATGTGTTCTAGTGAAAATAGCTCCATAAATAGATTTTAAACAAGACTAACCATCCAGAGGATGCATTTATCTTTCTCTGGACTCCTTGCTCTGTTGATAGGATAGGTTTATTTACTTGTCTAGTATCTACCTTTATTTTTATTTATTCATCAAAATAAAAGCCAGTATTAAAAAAGTATGAGTAACTTTGTATCTAAACGAGTAATCTTCAGCAAATAATGTATAGCAAAAAAAATTAAGCTAACTACCTCCAAGCTTAAATTCGAGCACATATTTATTTTCAGCTGCTTTTCTTACTATTTCTGCCTCTTATTTAGTGGGCAGAAAAGACATGAAACATTTAATAAAAAGAAATAGCGGATTTACCCTTATAGAGTTAATGATTGTTGTCGCTGTCATCGGTGTATTGTCTTCAATTGCTATCCCTCAATATCAAAATTACATAAAAAAATCACAACTCGGTGCAGCACTAGCCACTATTTCCGCGCTAAAAATAAACATCGAAGATTACCTTGCAACTAATGGACAGTTTCCTGCACTAACTAACGCAAATATATCCGCACAGTTAGGCTCAACAACTTCACCAATCGGCGATTTAGAGTCTAAATCTGATGCTAATGCGCAATATTCTGGTCAAATAATTTTAACGATGAACGACTCAACTCAATTTAAGGACAAAAATATAGCCTTACAAAGAGAGCAAGACGGCTCTTGGAGCTGTGTTACTGATATCACTGATAGCGCATTGCTACCAAAACATTGCACGACTGACACTATCCTTTAGTTCGAGGTCTGACTTCTGCTTTGATAAATAAATAAAGGTTGTGTTATGCAAATATTAAATACCATTAGCAACCAACAACTTTCGGAAATGGTTACACTTTCTGATGAAGAACGGATAACAACAACCACACACAGTCAAAACAGCGATCCCATCAGTCGTTATTTAAATCAAGTGTTAACCCATGCTATCAACAAAAACGCTTCAGATATCCATTTCGAACCTTACGAAAAAACCTATCGTATTCGATTACGTTGCGATGGCGTTTTAAGCGAGATCCAGTCACCCGATCTTCAATTAGCCAATAGGCTATCTTCAAAAGTGAAAGTACTTGCCAACTTAGATATAGCGGAGAAAAGGTTACCTCAAGATGGTCGATTTAAGTTCACATTGATATCTAATCAAACGGTTGATATTCGAGTGTCTACATTACCCACATTGTGGGGTGAAAAAGTGGTATTAAGGTTACTAGAAACTCAAACGATTCCGTTAGAAATAGATAAGTTAGGTTTTATTTCTGCTCAGCAAGATCTTTTTTTATCTGCCATACATAAACCTCAAGGGCTTATTCTCATTACCGGCCCCACTGGTAGTGGAAAAACTGTCTCTTTATACACCGCTCTGAATATTGTGAATACTCCAGATAAAAACATTTCAACAGTCGAAGACCCTGTAGAAATAAACCTGCTAGGTATTAATCAAGTACAAATCAACGAAAAAATTGAACTGAATTTTGTTGCCACACTAAAAGCCTTATTACGCCAAGATCCAGATATCATCATGGTTGGAGAAATTCGAGATATTGAAAGTACTCAAATTGTAATCAAAGCTGCACAAACAGGTCATCTTGTTCTTGCCACCTTACATACCAATTCCGCATGTGAAACACTGACTCGACTCATCAACATGGGAGCAGACAAACATTGTTTAGCGTCATGCTTATCCATTATTGTGGCCCAACGCTTAATAAGGAAACTGTGCCCTATCTGCAAAGAAATCGATAACGATTCAACCTTAGCCCTAAGCAACGAATTACAACCCAGCAATGTCATTTATCAAGCCAACAATAGCGGTTGCCCTGAGTGTATAAATGGTTACTCGGGAAGAACGGCTCTGTACGAAATCCTGAATGTAAATAGAACCATAATAGAAGCCATTGAAAGCGAAGCCAGTGCCTTCAATATAGAAAAATCTGCTTCTGAACAGCAATTTATTTCGATAAAAGAAGCTGGAAAGATAAAACTACTTCAAGGGATAACAAGTATTGATGAATTACATCGAGTATTAATTTATTAACTCTTCGCTATTACCCCCTTCGCTCACATAGTAACAAAACTTAGACGCTTTATATTTATTTAACTCAAGCTCACAACACTAGCCAAAGGTCAAAAATGAAAAAACTCCATACAGATAATCATTATTATTGGCGAGGTGTAAACCTTGATGGTGAACTAATACATGGAAAAATTTACGCCTCGAGTCAGCAAGAAGTTATCACTCAGCTAACTGAACAAAAGATAAAAATTCGTTACATAAAACCAACGTCTGCATTGGTAATTTGGAAAAGAAAATCCGTGCCCGTTAAAGCAAAAGAGGTTACGTTGTTTACTCGGCAACTCGCCACTATGCTCAATGCAGGACTACCATTGTCCATGTCACTCAATTTAATACTAAACAACCAGCAAAAAGCTTCATGTAAAGACATGACTTCTGAGATAAAAAATGCAGTTGAAGAAGGGGTTCCATTGTCTGTAGTACTTAACAAAATTGGTTATCAATTTGATGAAATTTACGTGAGCTTAGTTGCCTGTGCAGAGTTATCAGGACAATTAGGAACAACATTTAACCGAATCGCCAATTATCGAGAAAAGGAAGCCTTACAAAAAGCGAAACAAATAAAAGCACTTATTTATCCTTTTGTCGTTATCCTACTAGCATTTTCGATTACTTATCTAATGCTAACAACGGTCATTCCAGAGTTTGAAAAAATGTTTGCTAGCTTCAATGCTCCTTTACCTTGGTTCACACAGCAAATTATTAGCCTATCAAAATGGTTGAGTGCTCATGCCTTTCACCACTTACTGTCCTTATTTTTTCTGGCTGTAATATTTAAACTACTGCTTAAATCTGCACGAGTTGGTTTTATAATAGATAAACAATTAACTTTATTTCCCTTAATTGGCCCCATACTAACCAAGGCGATAATCAGTAGATATAGTGCCACGCTTTCCGTTGCTATACGTTCTGGCATTCCTGTAGCACAAGCGATTATGAGTACTGCTAATGTTACTGGAAACCTGTATTTTAAGCAGACTTTTGAACGGATGTTTGAACAAATTTCCAATGGGCAGCCAATCTACGTTGCAATGAAACAACATCGATGCTTTCCGGGATTAATGATTCAAATGGTCATGGTAGGAGAACAAACTGGCCAATTAGATCTCATGCTCGACAAGGTTTCTGACATTTACACTGTAGAACTGGACCAAACAATGGAGAAACTCGGCGTTCTTATAGAACCATTTTTGATTGTATTTCTAGGCTTAGTTATTGGAGGTTTAGTTGTGGCAATCTACTTACCTATCTTTAAAATGATGAACATATTAGGGTAGAATGATTTTGCTTTTTTCTAATTGAGTCTAACAATGCAATTATTTGACTATTACCCTTGGCTTTATCCTACTTTTATTGGAATTTTTGGACTCATCGTAGGCAGTTTTTTAAATGTTGTCATTCTTCGTCTACCACTAATAATGCAACAACAATGGAAACAAGACTGCATTGATACGTTCCCACAGTTAAATCTAACAAAACATGGCTCAAAGTTAACTTTAAGTACACCTCGCTCTTGTTGCCCTCACTGTAAACAACAGCTAAGAATAATAGATAACGTACCTATTGTGAGTTGGTTACTATTAAAAGGTAAATGCCATCACTGTCAGCAAGCAATTAGCGCCAGGTATCCGTTGATCGAATTACTTACCGCAATCATGAGTATCACTATTGCTATTCATTTCCCTTTTAGTTTTTACTCTATTGCACTGGTCTTTTTTACATTTGCATTAATAGCGGCCACATTTATTGATTTGGACACTATGCTACTGCCTGATCAAATCACTTTGCCTTTAACTTGGTTTGGTATCTTTATCGCTCTAATCAATCAAAGTCCCGTATCTTTAAATGATGCTGTTATTGGAACTATTGCCGGTTACCTCTGCTTATGGAGCGTATATTGGTTATTTAAATTACTAACAGGAAAGGAAGGCATGGGGTATGGTGATTTTAAATTACTTGCCGCATTAGGAGCTTGGCTTGGATGGCAACATCTTCTTATAGTCATCCTCCTGTCCTCTGTAATTGGCTTACTGTTTGGTTTAGTTCAATTGCGCTTACAAAAAAAAGACATAGACATGCAATTCCCATTTGGCCCTTATTTAGCGATAGCTGGATGGGTAAGCTTACTATGGGGAGATAAGATCATGTATTGGTATTATTCCTCCATCTTGAGCATATAATTATGGGATACATAGTAGGATTAACAGGTGGTATTGCTAGCGGTAAAACAACAGTTGCTAATTTATTCCACCAGCATTTTAATATCGGCATCGTTGACGCAGATGTTGTTGCTAGAAAAATAGTACAACCTGAGACTGAAGGTTTAAAAGGTATTGTTCGCCATTTTGGCGCTGAAATACTGCAACAAAACGGTGAGCTAGATAGAGTAAAGCTAAGAGAAATAATTTTCTCCGATAACGATGCTAAAACATGGTTAAATAGTCACCTCCACCCGTTAATCCGGCAAAAAATGCAACAAGACATAAATGAGATTACCTCACCTTATGCATTATTAGTAGTTCCCTTATTGGTTGAAAATCAATTACAATCAATGGCAAATAGAATCTTAGTTGTCGACGTTAATCCTGACGTGCAATTATCACGAACAGTAAAACGTGATAATGTATCTAAAACTCAGGCAGAAATGATACTTGCAACTCAAGCTAGCCGAGAGCAACGACTTAAATACGCTGATGACGTTATTGTAAACAATGATGAAAATTGTAATTTGCTGCCAATGGTAACTAAATTGCATCAACAATATATGCAATTAACTATTAACTATTAACTCAGGGAGAAGATAAGGTCGCGGAATGACAAAACATAAGTTTGAACACCCATTAAATGAAAAAACTCGTATCTATCTGAGAGTCGAAGCACTTGTCAGACAGATGCACCACTCCGCCACTTTTTCCGATAACCTACAGTACCAGCAGTTTTTCCGTTCAATTTTTGATTTACTGGAAATTTTTGAGCAAATCCAATTAAAAGCCGAACTAGCAAAGGATCTGGAAAAACAACGTTTAAACTATAAACACTGGTTAAATGTCGACGGCGTTGATCAAGAGAAATTATCCACTGTATTAACAGAAATTGATACGACACATAAATACCTTATGTCAGCAGAACGATTTGGTCGTTCACTAAAGGATGACCGCTTTTTAAGTTCCATTCGCCAACGGTTTAACTTACCCGGTGGCACTTGTTGTTTTGATTTACCTGCTCTTCATTATTGGAATCATCTTCCATTAGCAGATAGGCAACAAAATGCTAAAAACTGGATGGATACCTTAGCGCCATTATCAAAATCATTAACTCTATGGCTAAAGCTCTGTCGAGAAACGGGTTACTTTACTCCTCAAATTGCTCGAAACGGTTTTTTTCAAAGCGATGCCGACGAAGCAAATATACTCCGACTTAATATCCCACTGGAGTGTGGTGTATTCCCAATGATTTCAGGGCATAAAAATAGATTCGCTATTAAATTTATGTCTTTTGATAGTGGCCAAGCTTGTAGTCAAGACATTGAATTTGATCTAGCTATTTGTAACTAAGCTATTAAAGAACCTGTCATTAATTTTTAAATAACAACTCATTATTTTTGTGTAACAAGGAATAACCTGTCGTGTCAAAACTTACTGTTGTCAAATGCCCTCAATGCAAAACCGATGTTGTTTGGAGTGAGGAAAGTAAATTTCGTCCATTTTGTAGTAAGAAATGTCAAATGATTGATTTTGGTGAATGGGCAGATGAAGAGAATACTATCGCGGGCGCACCAGATATGTCAGATTCTGATGGTTGGTCTGAAGACCAGTATTAACTGTTTTATAGTATGTAATGTTATCTAACTTATAATACTGTAATAAAAAAACGGGTTCCAAATGGAACCCGTTTTCAATTTGAGAATGCTGGTTATAGCATTACTTCTTAGCAAGTTTCTCTTTAATACGAGCTGACTTACCAGAACGCTCACGTAGATAGTACAACTTGGCACGACGTACTGCACCACGGCGCTTAACTTCAATGCTATCAACCATTGGAGAGTGAGTTTGGAACGTACGCTCAACACCTTCACCGTTCGAAATTTTACGAACAGTAAATGCTGAATGTAGGCCACGATTACGAATACCGATTACAACGCCTTCAAAAGCCTGTAAACGTTCGCGATCGCCTTCTTTTACCTTAACTTGAACAACAACAGTGTCACCTGGGCTGAACGTTGGAAGGTCTTGTTTCATTTGCTCTTGTTCAAGAGCTTTGATGATGTTACTCATTTTTTAAATTCCTAGAATAAACTGATACTAAATAAAATAGGTTACTTGATTGCTGTTTATGACGAATTGTCTTTTATAAACTCAACCAGTAATTGTTCCTGTTCGTCAGTCAGAGCTAGGTTTTCCAGGAGCTCTGGTCTTCTTAGCCAAGTACGGCCTAACGATTGCTTTAATCGCCAGCGACGAATATCCTTATGATTTCCGGATTTCAATACCAAAGGTACTTCCACTCCATCTAATACATCAGGACGTGTATAGTGAGGGCAATCTAGCAAACCATTTGCAAAAGAATCTTCTTCTGCTGAGCTAAAATCTCCAAGTACACCAGGAATAAACCTTGAGACTGAATCAATTAACGTCATGGCTGGTAATTCACCGCCTGTCATTACGAAATCCCCTATTGACCATTCTTCGTCAACTTCAGATTCTATAATGCGCTCGTCTATCCCTTCATAACGACCACAAATCAGAATTAAATTCTTATTAGTCGCTAATTCTTCAACACCTTGTTGATCGAGCTTTCGACCTTGAGGTGAGAGATAAATCACTTTCGTCTTTCCTGGTGACGATCTTTTGGCTGTTTGTATGGCATCACGTAAAGGCTGAACCATCATTAACATACCTGGACCACCACCATAAGGTCTATCATCGACAGTTCGATGTTTGTCATGAGTAAAATCACGAGGATTCCATAACTCAACTGACAAAAGACCTTTTTTCACCGCTTGACCTGTAACCCCAAATTCAGTAATTGAACGGAACATATCAGGAAATAGGCTAATTATGCCAACCCACATTTGTTCTCTCGCTCTACTGTGGAGTTAAAACCCAGGATCCCAGTCAACTTCGATCCGTCGAGCATCGCGATCTATATTTATGATCACTTGCTCTTCAAGAAACGGGATTAATCGTTCCTTTTGGCCAAAAGCATCTTTCAAATTTGCTTTCACAACCAAAACATCATTTGAGCCTGTTTCTAACATATCAGAGACAGTACCGAGGTCATATCCTTGCGTTGTTAGAACTTGCATACCAAACAATTCACGCCAGTAGAATTCATCTTCTGACAGTTCTGGTAATGACTCTGGATTAATTGCAATTTCAAAGTTAGTGAGAAGATGTGCATCCTCGCGGACTTCCAAGCCTTCTATTTTAGCCACCATACCTTTGTTATGGCGCTTCCAACTTTCAACTTTGTACTCAACCCATTGACCCTTTTGGTTTATATACCAAGGGCTATAGTCAAAAATGCTTTCAGCATTGTCCGTATAGGAAATAACTTTAAGCCAACCTTTGATACCGTAAGTAGCACCAAATTTGCCCACTACGATTCTTTCAGCTTGCTCTTTCATTAGTTCGTTTCCTTTAACCGACATTTGCTTTGCTACTAACTAATTAAGCCGCTTTTTGAGCGTCTTTAACTAATTTAGCAACACGGTCAGATAATGAAGCACCTTCGCCAACCCAATGGTTAACGCGGTCTAGGTCGATACGTAGACCTTCTTCTTGACCTTGAGCTGTTGGGTTAAAGAAACCAACGTTCTCAATGTAGCGACCAGTAGCTGCATTGCGGCTATCTGCTACTACGATTTGATAAAATGGACGCTTCTTAGCGCCGTGACGTGCCAAACGAATGGTAACCATATCGTCCTCTTTGCTTTCTCAATAATAAAAATAACCCCATACTATGTAAAACAGTTTGGGGTCTCGTGCCAATTTAAAGCCCCCGAATTTTACTCTTATCTGAGGCTTTTGCAAGGATTTTTGTGAGCTTGATTAAATCTAGTTTTAGAAAGGAAAAGGGTTAAAAACATAACCCTTTTATTTGAACTTTTTATACGTTGATAGAGAGATTTTAGCTTCTATTACAAAAGCAACTTATCGACCGAATGGACCACCACCGCCCATTCCTCCCATACCGCCCATGCCACCCATCATGCCTTGCATGTTACGCATCATCCCTTTCATGCCACCTTTCTGCATTTTTTTCATCATTTTTTGCATTTGGGTAAATTGTTTTAGTAAGCGGTTTACATCTTGTACCTGAACGCCTGAACCAGCAGCAATACGTTTCTTACGCGAACCTTTAATCAAATCAGGACGCAAACGTTCTTTCATAGTCATGGAGCTAATAATTGCCTCCATCTGCTTAAACATTTTGTCGTCCACTTTATCTTTCACATTGGCTGGTAAATTATTCATTCCTGGGAGTTTATCCATCATCCCCATCATGCCGCCCATATTTTGCATCTGACCAAGTTGTTCGCGAAAATCTTCTAAATCAAAGCCTTTCTTTTCTTTGAATTTTTTCGCCATTTTAGCGGCTTTATCTTTGTCTACGTTTCTTTCTAAATCTTCAATTAAAGAGAGAACGTCGCCCATACCTAAAATTCGAGAGGCAATACGATCAGGATGGAAAGGTTCTAAAGCATCGGTCTTTTCCCCAACACCTAAAAATTTAATCGGTTTTCCAGTAATATGACGAACAGAAAGTGCGGCACCACCTCTTGCATCACCATCAACTTTTGTAAGAACCACCCCAGTTAATGGAAGAGAATCACCAAAAGCTTTAGCAGTATTCGCTGCATCCTGACCGGTCATAGCATCAACAACAAACAGAGTTTCTACAGGATCAATCGCCTCGTGAAGAGCTTTGATTTCGCCCATCATTTGCTCATCTATTGCTAAGCGACCCGCTGTATCAACTAATAAAACATCATAGAATTTTTTCTTAGCATGATCGATGGCAGCGTTAGCAATATCAATGGGTTTTTGATCAGCCGATGATGGGAAAAAGTCCACACCAATATCACTGGCTAAGGTTTCGAGTTGTTTGATTGCAGCAGGACGATAAACATCGGCAGAAACAACTAATACTTTTTTATTATCTTTTTCTTTCAATAATTTGGATAATTTACCGACACTGGTAGTTTTACCTGCACCTTGTAAACCGGCCATCAAAATAACAGCAGGAGGCTGAGCAGCAAGATTTAGCGCTTCATTAGCCTCGCCCATTACACCTTCAAGTTCTTTTTGAACTATTTTTATAAATTCTTGACCAGGTGTAAGAGATTTAGATACTTCAACACCAACCGCACTTTCTTTCACTCGCTTAACAAAATCACGAACAACAGGAAGGGCAACGTCAGCTTCTAAAAGAGCCATGCGTACTTCACGCAGTGTCTCTTTTATATTGTCTTCGGTTAAGCGGCCTTTGCCGCTTATTGTTTTAAGTGTTCTGGATAGTCTATCCGATAAATTTTCAAACATGTCTGTCTCTTTAGCTGGGACTCTTCGCAAAACCTTTTCGCAAAGCCTTTTAGCAAAGCAAAGGCGAGTAATACTGGCAGTATACCTTAGGTAATTGATCTTCCAAAATCTAAACGCTATTTATTCGATCCTTAGATAGCTCATCGTGCTTAACCGCGTTATAATCGCTTGAATAAATATGAAATCACTAGGACATCATGGACAGTTTAATCGCTATCGCCGCTGCCGTTTTATACACATTAGCCGTCGCAACTATAGTGCCAGGACTCTCTCAACAGAGCTTAATAAAAACTAAAACGGTTTTTGTTAGTGCTTCACTCGCCATTATTTTTCATGGCTGGTTATTACACGGCTTAATCCATAATGGCAATGATGGTCAAAACCTAAGCATGCTAAATGTCGCTTCAGTGGTGAGTTTTATTATCGCTTGGGTTATGAGTATGGCAATGTTTAAAGTCCGACTATGGTTTTTATTGCCAGTAGTTTATGGTTTCTCCATCATCAGTATTCTATCCTCTAGCTTTTTACCAGGCACGTTTATTACTCATTTTGAAGGCAAACATGGATTACTAATTCACATTACAATCGCATTATTTGCCTATGCAACACTCACAATCGCTGCTTTATATGCCATTCAGTTAGCTTGGTTAGATTATAAATTGAAAAATAAAAAAGCGATGGTCGTCAATCCTAATTTTCCGCCGCTGATGAAAGTCGAAAGACAACTTTTTAATATTATTCTCATTGGCAACGGTTTATTAACCTTAACTTTGCTCTCTGGTTTGGTATTCTTAGATGACATGTTTGCAAAAGGTTCTGCACATAAATCCATTTTATCTTTTATTGCTTGGATTATTTACTCCATTTTATTATGGGGGCATTACCAAAAAGGCTGGCGTGGTAAGAGAGTCACATGGTTTGCTATAGCCGGTGCGACTTTATTAACACTTGCTTATTTTGGCAGTCGCTTTGTACGCGAAATTATTTTAGGTTAATCGCTTTATCTACATTCAATATTTCATTTTAATTGACAGTGAAAATTATTTAGGTCATTAATTGTGCGAATAATAAAAAAAGGAAGTCCTAACTTTGGATGACATATCAACGGGTATATTGTTTGCCATTCTCGCATGTCTAATTATCATTTCTGGTTATTTTTCGGGTTCCGAGACAGGAATGATGTCTCTAAACCGTTACAGATTAAAGCACCTTGCAAGTCAAGGTCATAAGGGAGCCAAGCGAGTCGAAAAATTATTAGCTCGACCTGATCGTTTAATTGGCCTCATTTTAATCGGTAACAACTTAGTTAACATTCTTGCTTCTGCTATTGCGACTATTTTAGGCATACGCTTATTTGGTAATGTTGGGGTAGCAATTGCAACAGGATTATTGACGCTAATCGTACTAGTCTTTGCGGAAGTCACGCCTAAGACGTTAGCTGCTTTATATCCAGAAAGAGTTGCCTACGCCAGTAGTATCTTTCTTAATGTACTAATGAAATTACTTTCTCCTTTGGTCATATTAGTTAACCTAATCACCAACGGTGTACTGTTACTCATGGGAATCAAAGCCGATCATGCTGCTCAAGATCATCTTAGCTCCGATGAACTTAGAACGGTAGTAAATGAAGCTGGTGGACTGATACCACGTCGACATCAAGATATGCTTGTTTCCATCTTAGATTTAGAGCATGTCACCGTAAATGACATCATGGTTCCAAGAAATGAAATTACCGGTATTGATATTAATGACGATTGGAAATCAATTGTTCGTCAGTTAACTCACTCCCCTCATGGTCGCGTTGTCTTATATCGGGATCAGATAGATGAGGTCGTGGGCATGTTACGTCTACGTGAAGCTTATCGTTTAATGTTGGAAAAAAATGAGTTCACCAAAGAAACACTCTTACGAGCAGCAGATGAAGTCTATTTCATCCCAGAAGCGACGCCGTTAAATGTTCAACTACTAAAATTCCAGAGAAATAAAGAACGTATTGGTTTAATCGTTGATGAATACGGTGACATTATCGGTCTTATTACATTAGAAGATATCCTGGAAGAAATTGTTGGCGAGTTTACCACCTCTATTGCTCCTAGTTTATCTGAAGAAATCACTCCACAAGGTGATGGCAGTTATCTTATTGAAGGCAGTGCTAATATTCGCGATATCAACAAAGGTTTGAAATGGACGTTACCAACTGATGGCCCAAGGACATTAAATGGACTTATCTTGGAACACTTAGAAGATATTCCTGAAAGTAAAGTAAGCATTGAAATTGAAAAACATTTAATGGAAATTGTTGAGTTTACAGAGAACAAAATTAATTTAGTGAAAGTTTTCCCAGAAAAAAAATAATATAAGTAAAAAAAATGGCATCTTAATCGATGCCGTTTTTTATTTATCTAGACCTATAAATAACTCTATACCTAAATTGAGCTTATTTATTTAGTTCTTGTAGAATGCTATCAGGTAAAGCCAGTTCATCATTTTTATTCACTAACACACCAGCTTTAATAATATCGGTCGCAATGTCTTTTGCTTCCTTCAACGAATGCATATCATAAGTGCCACATTGATATTCATTCAATTCTGGTATTTTATTCTGACTCTCTACTTCAAGCACATCATTCATTGAGTCTAGCCAAGCTTTAGCGACACGCTCTTCTGTTGGTGTACCTATTAAGCTCATATAAAAACCGGTACGACAGCCCATTGGAGATATATCTATAATTTCAACATCCTTCGCATTCAAATGTGAACGCATAAACCCAGCATATAAATGTTCTAATGTATGAATGCCTTTTTCAGAAAGGATGTCTTTATTCGGAGCACAAAAACGTAAATCAAATACCGTTATGGTATCGCCTTTCGGGGTTTGCATTGTTTTGGCCACGCGCACAGCTGGCGCATTCATTTTAGTATGGTCTACAGTAAAGCTATCTAATAAAGGCATTGCTTAATCTCCAATGATTCGATGTTTTGTATCGAATCTTATCATTATTTTAAATATGAAAAATAGTCAGTTAGAAAGTCATCAAAGTTGACCTTATCCGCTTGCTCTATTGCTTTTTGAGCTTGCACAGAAGCTTCTGATTCATTAATCATTTCTTCTTGGCTGTAAACAGTATAGTTGCTGGTTAAATGATATTCCCTATACTGAGAGCCATACTTACAACCTAATTGACCTATACCACCTAACTGTTTGGTTTTTTCTAATAACCGTCCTGAAATAGTAAGTTCAGGATCATCAATCCAGGTCAGCAACTCTTGACAAGTTTGTTGGTATTCATCGCCACCAACGGCTTTATCCATTTCAACAGCAATCAATTTTAAATCAACAAAAATCTGCTTAGTTAGCTCTTGCAGTGATTTTTCGTCACCATTACAACCTTCTGCTAGCATTAAACCGGGTTTACGACCTTCTTGAATCACTCGATTCCAATTCTCTTTCCAGCAACCGAGTTGTTTGTTGTTCATTGGTCCTGTGTCTTTAATTAAACACCAAGTCAAGAAAAGATCGAGGAAACGGATCTGTTGTTTAGTCACACCTACAGGACTAAATGGATTAACATCTAAAGAACGAACTTCAATATATTCTACACCAGCACGCTTTAAAGCTTCTGACGGTTTCTCTCCTTCTTGAGCAACACGTTTTGCTCGTATCGGAGCGTACAATTCATTCTCAATCTGCAAAACATTACTGTTTAATTGCTGATATTCGCCTTCTACTTTAATACCGATTTTAGCGAAATCTTCAGAAGGCGTGTGAATAGCTTTATCTAAACCGACTAAATACTCATCTAAATTATTGTAGCTAATCTTTAATTCACTTTGAGCACTATTGGTATAACCCAGATCACTCAATCGCAATGAAGTTCCATAAGGAAGGTATAAAGTTTGACCGATATTTTCAAA
Source organism: Vibrio sp. TH_r3 (assembly GCF_033101115.1). Taxonomy (NCBI): domain Bacteria; kingdom Pseudomonadati; phylum Pseudomonadota; class Gammaproteobacteria; order Vibrionales; family Vibrionaceae; genus Vibrio; species Vibrio sp. TH_r3. The sequence goes on from NZ_JAWMPW010000007.1 coordinate 68,852, forward strand.
TGGAAGAGTGGTTTCTCTACCTTGTAAAAACGAAGAACAAATCGCCGGAGAGGCACCAAAGAAATAGGGAATTAGCCAGCCGAAATGATAGTAATTACGTATTACATTAAAATATTCATCTGAGCGAGTTTGACATCTATCTTGTTCATTTTGTTCGCCATGAAGCGAATCCCAAATGGAATCTGGAAACGAAAAGTTAAAATGCACCCCAGAGATAATCTGCATCAAACTTCCATAACGGTTCTTTAAACCTTTACGATACAAAGTCTTCATCTGGCCAATATTTGAACGGCCGTATTGAGCAAATGCAATATCATCTTCGTTTTCTACATAACATGGCATAGAGAGAGGCCACAGTTTCTCTTGACCCATTGCATTTAATGAGAAATGGTGAATATCTGAAAGTTGACCAATAAGTTCTTCCACATCTGACGAAACAGGAGTAATAAATTCCAACAAAGACTCTGAGAAATCTGTTGTTATCCATTTATTGGTTAGTGCCGCTCCTAATCCTTCAGGGTGAGGCGTTAGCGCTAAATTTCCATTTAAGGTATAACGTAAAGCCTCTCGCTCTACTCCTCTACCTATTTTGGTGAAATTTTCTGGATTCTTTGCTACTTTTTGCAGTCTTGATGAAAAATTTGTCAAAACAAAGGTCACTTTTAATTATGTTTTGGCGTAGATTACGCCTTTTTATATTAATTGCCAGCTTAACAAGCTTCTGTTTTTCAATAGAACGTCTATCGATGTAAGATATGGATTAATGAAACGAATCTATGGCAAATAAACTCACAGTATAAAACCAGTCGATCAAAGAATGGTAAGTATTCACCACTCTTTGATCTCTCTACTCTATGAGATATAGGTACTTTATTTAGCTATTTCAAGTTGTACGATTGGAATAGTTAATTTTTCTAATTGAGGCCTTAAGCTCTTAGCGTCTCCAACCACAATAATCTGAAAATCCTCTGGCTTAAACCATTTGCTAGATACTGCGTTTAAATCGGCCTTAGTGACATTATCTAAAAGAGTATTTCTCTGTTCTATGTAATCTTCATCCAATGAATAATTGACAATATTAGATAATAATCTCGCTTTTTGACTGGGTGTTTCGTATTTTAAAGCATCTTGTTGACCAATCGCTAAACGCATAAAATCGAGTTCGTCACTTGTCATACCTTGCTGGCTGTACTGTTTGAGCTCAGCTAACATTTCTTCAATGGAAGGTAATGTGGAGTCGGCTCTAACTTGAGCGCTGAACAACATAATACCCACTTCTTTATTACTCGCATGGTAGCCACTTGCACCATACGTGTAACCTTTATCTTCTCGCAAATTTTGGTTAATACGGCTATTAAAATTGCCTGCTAAATTAAAATTCGCTAATTGCGTTAAGTATTGTTCACCAACCGTATCGTAAGGCAAACCTTGTTTTACTAATCGAACAACACTTTGTGGTGCATTAGGTTTATCAATTAAATAGATATGTTGAGTCGTATTGGGCTCTATAACTTGTGGTTGTAGAATGGGTGCATCGTACCCTTGCCAATCGCTCAAGAAACTCAGTTTTTTCACTAACGTCGCTTCGTCCACATCACCTACAACCACCACTGACGTTCCCATAGGAGTGTAATTTGAGTGATAAAACGCTTTAACGTCGTCTAACTGTAACTCTTTTATCGATTGTAGAGTGCCGTCATTTGATCGTCCAAAAATGCTGTTACCAAACAGAACTTGTCGAGTTGCTTGCGAAGCAAGCCATGAAGGCTTTTGATGTTCATATATCAATCCTTCGATCGCTTGCTTTTTCAATCGTTCAAAATCAGCAGGATTAAAAGCAGGCTCAAATAACATCTCCTCTACAATCGCCAACGTCTCGGATAAATTTTTATCTAAAGACGAGACACTGATTGTTGTGGTGTAATTACCCGAACCAATACTAATATCACTTCCTAGCTTATCGAGTTCAGATCGAATTTCTTCGATGCTTCGCTGCGTGGTTCCTTCTTGCATCATTTCAGAGGTCAGATTAGCCAGCCCTTCTTTTCCTTTAGGTACATACCGGTGCCCAGCAGGCAAGATTATTTGCAATTCAACCGTTGGAGTTTCTGTGCTTTCAGTCCCCAAGACTTCAATACCATTATCCAAGTACACATTGTACAAATCTGGCATTTTCCCTTTAACCGCCCCTCCAACTTGAGGCATCACGGAACGGTCGAAATCGTCAACCGCCTTAGTATAATTTAACTCACTGTCTTGTATTTTTTTGTACTCGGGTAACGTTCGCTTCGGAGTAACAAAATTGGCTTCTCTCACCGCTAAATCTAATTTACCTTTAGGGATAACACTCAAGGTTACTTTAGATTTTCCATCAACAAATTTTTGATATACCGACATTATTGATTCAGGCGTTACGCCTCTTAATTGCTCTAGTTCCACCTCAATACGATCCGGTTGACCATAAAATGTTTCATTAGCTGCAAGTTGTGCTACCTTTCCTTGTACACTTTGCAGTGCAAACACAGCATTTGATTCGGCACTACCAATAATTTCTTCCAGTTTATCTTGTTCTACACCAGTGACTTTAAATTCATCCAATATAGCCATCAGTTCATCGTATAAATTGGTTAAATTACCACTGTCACCAGAATCCCCCATAGCATAGACATAAAAGCTACAAGATAATTCGGCACATTGATGAAATGCTCCTGCATCAATCGCTTTTTCTGTTTTAACCAGTTTTTGGTAAAGCAGACTATTTTTACCACTGCCCAAAACGGAGGCTAATGTATCTAAAGTGACTTGTTGCTCTTCACCCTTATAGGTGGTTGGCCAGCCGATCATGACCATAGGTTGGCGAATTCTATCTTCTAAGGTAATGTATTTATCTTCTGTTAGAGTGGCTGGCTGCTTCGGAGCGTTGTTGACTTCAGGACCTCTAGGTATTGAAGCAAAGTACTTATTTACCCACTCTAAAGTCTGCTGTACATCAATATCACCACCAATAGTTAACGTTGCATTGTTAGGGCCATACCAGCGTAAAAAAAACGCTTTAAGATCATTCACGTCAACTCGATCTAAATCTTCAACATAACCAATAGTTTGCCATGAATAAGGATGGCCTTCTGGGTACAATGCTTCACCCATTTTTTCCCACATTAATCCATATGGTCGATTATCGTAATTTTGTGCGCGTTCATTTTTTACTGTATCTCTTTGTATTTCGAATTTTTTTTGCGACACAGCATCAATTAAAAACCCCATTCGGTCTGATTCAAGCCAAAGCATTTTCTCTAATTGATTAGACGGAACAGTTTCAAAATAATTGGTTCTATCTTTGTTGGTGGTGCCATTGAGACTCCCACCGGCTTCAGTAATAATTTTAAAATGCTGTTGGTCACCAACATGCTCTGAGCCTTGAAACATCATATGTTCAAAAAAATGAGCAAAGCCAGATTTACCAACCTCTTCTCTTGCCGAACCTACATGATAGGTAACATCAACATGCACCAATGGATCAGAATCATCAGGTGACAATATCAAGGTTAATCCATTGTCTAATTTAAACTTGGAATAAGGAATAGATACTTTGTTCGTTTGATTGGAAGATTGTTCAATAAAGGTAAACCCTTCAGGGATTTGAAGATCATTATCAGGTGACGATAATTGAGAACAGCCATATAAAGCGACCGAAAAGGCCACACTGAGCCAAACTTTTCTCATCAATAACTCCTTAAAAAAAACCAAAATATAGTGCTAGCAAAAAGCTGTATCTTATTGCCTTACCGAAAGCAATTAACATAATACAAGGCATAAATTTCATTCTTAGCCAGCCAGCAACAAGACAAAGAGGATCGCCAATAACAGGTAGCCAACTCAATAAAAGTGCAGCATATCCATACTTATGTAACCATCCCACAGCTTTATGACCATATTTTTCTTTTGAGGTTCGATGCGGCAACCAAAAACCTATCCAATAATTGGTTAAACCACCTAATGTATTTCCCAGCGTCGCAATCAATAGAATCGATACAGCGGTATATTGATGAGTATTCAATGTTGCTATAAAAGTTGCTTCTGACGCGCCAGGTAACAAGGTGGCACTGAAAAAACCTGATATACCCAGAACCCATAGAGCCGATTCACTAAAATAGAGATATAACGACTCTAGCACCGCATATCCAACACTATTTTTCCTCTTGTATGGCCTGTTTCTATCTGCTTATGAGCGTCAACAACTTGTTTGAATGATATGGCGGGCTGTACGTCAACTTTTAACAAACCAACACTCACCATGTATAACATGGCATCAAGTTGCTCTGAACTCGGAGTAACCAACATGCCACTCGCACTAAACCCTAACATTTGTGCTTTTTCACAAATTAAATCTTTAGTTATCGTAGGGACTGTCACTACTCGTGCTTTATCTTTCAGGCATTTAAGTGCATCTAAAGCCGTATCGCCACCAACCAGATCGATCAATACATCAACATCGGAAATTCGTTCAGATGCCGAAGCAAATTCGTAGTTAATCGCGTTAGCACCTAATTGTGCCAAATAATCTAAGTTTGCTTCACTGCACGTTGTATAAACTTCAGCTTGCGCTGCAATCGCAATTTGCACGGCTATGTGACCAACCCCACCAGCACCAGCAAGAATAAGAACTCTATCGCCAGCCTTCACTTCAGCTTGGCTTAGTGCTTGTGCAGCTGTTTGAGATGCAACAGGGAGAGCGGCGGCGGCTTCTAAGGTTACCGCATCAGGCACTAGACTTAATTGCTCTTCAGCCACACATAAATACTGACTATATCCCCCAGCGGTCAATGGAAAACCAACCAACCCAGCGACTGTATTTCCAACCGAAAAACGTTTAGAGTCTTCCCCTAAAGAAACTATTTTCCCTGATATGTCATACCCTGGTGTCCAAGGTAAATTATCTTTATTTTGCTCTGCGGCCCAACCTAATCCTGCTCTGGTTTTTACATCAATCGGATTTAAGCCAGAAAAATAGACCTTAACCAATACTTCACCTTTTGCTGGAACTGGCACTGTGTCAGTCACAAAATCGAGTACTTGAGGCTCTCCAAATTCAGGTATTACTATTTTGATGTTGTCTGTCATAACTATTCCTTTAAATTGACAAAAAAAGGGATGCATTTGCATCCCTTTGACTATAAACCATTTTGTTCTGTTTAGTTAAACCAAATATTCACAGCACAATCTAAGCTATTGAATATTTAATGCTCACTAACCTACCAATGCTAGCAAAATACCGGCTGCAACAGCAGAACCAAGTACACCAGCCACATTAGGTCCCATAGCATGCATCAACAAAAAGTTTTGGGGATTGGCTTCTAGCCCGACTTTATTTACCACACGAGCGGCCATAGGCACAGCTGACACCCCTGCTGCACCGATTAATGGGTTAATATCTTCTTTTGATAGCTTATTCATTAATTTGGCCATCATAACCCCTGCCGCAGTGCCAATACTAAATGCCAAAGCGCCTAGAGCAAGAATACCCAAAGTTTCCAAATTTAAGAATTTATCTGCTTGTAATTTAGACCCAACCCCTAGACCTAAGAAAATAGTGACAATATTGATCAGTTCATTTTGGGCAGTTTTAGATAAACGCTCAACAACACCGGCTTCGCGCATTAAATTACCTAAACAAAACATACCAACTAATGGCGTCGCTGATGGTAAAAACAGAATAGTCATCATTAATACGGCAAGTGGGAAAAGTATTTTTTCTACTTTACCAACATGACGTAATTGAGCCATAGTTATTTTACGTTCATCTGGTGTGGTAAGTGCTTTCATTATCGGAGGTTGGATAATAGGTACTAACGCCATATAGCTATATGCTGCAACCGCGATTGCACCTAATAAATCCGGTGATAGTCGGCTAGATAAAAATATTGCGGTGGGACCATCCGCACCACCAATAATAGCGATAGAAGAAGCATCGGCTAAACTAAACTCCATACCAGGAATGAAATTTAACAAAATGGCACCAAACAGGGTCACAAAAATACCAAACTGAGCGGCAGCACCTAACCATAAAGTTTTTGGATTCGCAATTAAAGCACCAAAATCCGTCATGGCCCCTACACCCATAAATATGAGCAAAGGAAACACGCCTGTCTCTATACCTACATGATAAATATAATATAAGACCCCACCTGGCTCAGTAAAGCCGGCGTTAGGAATATTGGCTAGTATGGCACCAAAACCAATTGGTAACAGCAATAAAGGCTCAAAGCCTTTACGAATAGCCAAAAAGAGCAACAAACAGCCAACTGCAATCATACACAGCTGACCAAACTCAAAGTTGGCTATTCCGGTTTCACTCCAAAGACGCATTAAACCTTCCATGATTCTCCCTTACGTCAAACTTAGCAAAGGAGAGCCAACCGCGACAGCATCCCCTTCTTTTACATTGATATCAGCAACGGTTCCTGCTTTTGCTGCACGAATTTCTGTTTCCATTTTCATCGCTTCCAAAATAATTAACACATCCCCTTCTGCAACTTGTGCTCCTGGTGTAGTAATAACTTTGAAAATAGTACCAGCCAGTGGTGCAACTACTGGCTCTGCATTAGCTGCGGCGGTAGAGTTTATTTCCGGGACTGTAACTTTTTCTGTCGGTGTAGATGACGGTGAAGTAACCGACGTCAACTGTCCTTCAGGGCCAACTTCAACATTATAAACTTGGCCATCTACTTTAACGCTATACGCTTCAACGCCACCACTAGTAGACGACGAAGCGACAGGAGCCGTAGAAATTTCTGGTTCTTTACCAGGGGCAGGTTCGAATGCATCTGGATTACGACGATTTTTCAGGAATTTCAAACCAACTTGAGGGAACAACGCATAGGTTAATACATCATCTACCGTATCTTCTGCTAGTGAAATTCCGTCTGATTTAGCTTTTTCTAGCAGTTCAGTCGTTAGAGTATCTAATTCATCATCGATCAGATCAGCAGGGCGACAGGTGATCGCTTCAGAACCTTCCAATACGCGGGCTTGTAGTTCTTTGTTAACTTCTGCTGGCGCAGTACCATATTCACCTTTTAGTACACCTGCTGTTTCTTTAGTAATGCTTTTATAACGCTCACCAGTAAGAACATTAATAACCGCCTGAGTACCAACAATTTGAGAGGTCGGTGTAACCAAAGGAATAAAACCAAGGTCTTCACGAACACGCGGGATCTCTTGTAGAACTTCATCTATTCGGTCTGCCGCACCTTGCTCTTTTAATTGACCTTCCATATTGGTTAACATGCCACCAGGTACTTGAGCAATAAGAATGCGCGAATCAACGCCTTTCATTGCTCCTTCCCATTTTGCGTATTTTTTACGAACTTCTCTGAAATAAGTAGCAATGGATTCAAGTGGCTCTAATTTCAACCCAGTATCACGCTCTGTTCCTTCAAGCATCGCCACAACTGTTTCTGTTGGAGTGTGCCCATAGGTTTGGCTCATAGACGAAATAGATGTATCTAGAATATCTAACCCCGCTTCGACTGCTTTAACTGCAGTGGCAGTCGAAAGACCGGTTGTTGCATGGCAATGAAGTGCAAGTGGCACATCACAAGAAGCTTTAATTCGAGTAATCAACTCTTCTGCTTCATAAGGTCTTAACAGGCCAGACATATCTTTAATACAAAGAGAATGACAACCTAAATCTTCTAATCGTTTGGCTAAGTCGACCCAAGTATCAGAATTATGCACAGGACTGGTAGTATAAGATAAAGTGCCTTGGGCATGCCCACCCACTTTAACAACCGATTTGACTGCTTGCTGAAAATTACGCACATCATTCATCGCATCAAAGATACGAAAAACATCCATACCATTGACATGGGCACGCTCTACAAATTTTTCTACAACATCATCACCATAATGTCGATACCCCAACAAATTCTGGCCTCTCAATAACATTTGCATTGGCGTGTTTGGCATTGCTTTTTTTAATTCACGCAGGCGTTCCCATGGGTCTTCACCTAAGAAACGAATGCAGGAATCAAACGTCGCTCCACCCCATGTTTCTAATGACCAGTAACCAATTTTATCCAGTTCAGACGCAATAGGTAACATATCTTCAATACGCATACGAGTCGCAAACAGCGATTGATGGGCATCACGCAACACTACATCAGTAATAGCAAGTGGTTTAGGCATGCTCAATAACTCCTTTTAATCTTATTAAAACTACTACTTAGTATTAGAAGTTCGGTATTTATGTACCGCGGCAGATATCGCTGCTACAACTTGTGGACTAACAGTAGATGATGATTGTTGTTGAACTTTAGAATTCTGAAGTGGAGCAACGATCGGCTCTGGGGTTTCTTCCGGTACCATCGAAGACATGAACCGAACGAGGTATACAAGAATGGTAAGAAACAAAAACACAACCGCCATGCCCGTGATCATGAGTGTCGCTGCTTGTTCCAATAAGCTTCCAATATCTGTCATTATGCTTCCTTTCGCTGTCTTAAAGACACATTATCAACAAGTTTGAGATCCATTCGCAAACTCGCACGGATAGGATTATCTCGATTAGTGATCAATTGTCAAACTTGAACTCATAATAAGTTAAGTTAATCAGGTCCTCAGAGCTAGATTATTCATACTAGAAATGCTTATGAACAACTATATAAATAACTGGAATTAACTTGCTTCATAAAACCAAACATACGACAAAAATATATCAAGCGAAAGCAAATACAGACAGAAAAACTGAGAGGCAGGTAATAAAACTAAAATTTCTTTTTTACAAACAAATAATATGTAAACACATAGTGTTTGCAATGATACAAAAATGTTAATTTCAATAAACAGAAATTGGACTATTTAAGAAGAATTGAATTACTCAAGAAAAAGATGGCGCGCTCGGAAGGATTCGAACCTTCGACCGCCTGGTTCGTAGCCAGGTACTCTATCCAGCTGAGCTACGAGCGCGCAGGGTGTAACTAAGATATGTTGTATAAAACTTAACGGGCAATAATTTAATACTCTTACCATCTAAGCTTTTTGAAATAATGGCGCGCTCGGAAGGATTCGAACCTTCGACCGCCTGGTTCGTAGCCAGGTACTCTATCCAGCTGAGCTACGAGCGCGCAGGGTGTAACTAAAATATATTGTATAAAACTTAACGGGTAATAATGTAACGCTTTTACCATCTAAGTTCTTTGAAATAATGGCGCGCTCGGAAGGATTCGAACCTTCGACCGCCTGGTTCGTAGCCAGGTACTCTATCCAGCTGAGCTACGAGCGCGCAGGGTGTAACTAAAACATATTGTATAAAACTTAACGGGTAATAATGTAATGCTATTACCATCTAAGTTCTTTGAAATAATGGCGCGCTCGGAAGGATTCGAACCTTCGACCGCCTGGTTCGTAGCCAGGTACTCTATCCAGCTGAGCTACGAGCGCGCAGGGTATATAATAATAATGGCGGTGAGGGAGGGATTCGAACCCTCGATACGGTATTAAGCCGTATACTCCCTTAGCAGGGGAGCGCCTTCAGCCTCTCGGCCACCTCACCGTTTTTATTCTTTATATTTAACGACTTATCTTTTTAGATGCAAGACTAAAAGGAAAAAACAGCCATTAATTAAATAATATGGCGCGCTCGGAAGGATTCGAACCTTCGACCGCCTGGTTCGTAGCCAGGTACTCTATCCAGCTGAGCTACGAGCGCGCAATTTTTATTTCACAAGAATGGCGGTGAGGGAGGGATTCGAACCCTCGATACGGTATTAAGCCGTATACTCCCTTAGCAGGGGAGCGCCTTCAGCCTCTCGGCCACCTCACCATCTTGCGGAGGCACATATTACGATTTACCCAAAATATGTCAAATACTTTCTGAATTAAATTAGTGAAAAAATGCGTGATAGACCACTAATCAACCAACCAGATGGAAAAACATGCTTTTCTTGCAAATATTCAGCCATTTTACCATCTTCAATGCTCCAACATATTTCAAAGTAATTAGCAGAAACAAAAAAGGCTAGCAACAAGCCAGCCTCCTTCATCAACGGGAAATTTAGAAATTACCTGTTGCTGGAGCAGCACCTTTTTCTGCTTGAATACGCATATAAATTTCTTCACGATGCACGGATACTTCTTTCGGAGCATTAACACCAATTCGAACCTGGTTACCCTTCACACCCAGTACTGTCACTGTTACTTCATCACCTATCATTAGGGTTTCGCCAACCCGGCGAGTTAAAATCAGCATTCTTCCACTCCTTGAGTAATCTCTGAACTTTTAAGCAATAACGCTTATTATCCAACATTAATAGCATTTACGTAAACTAGTCTAGTTAAGAAATAGTTACTTTTATTTGCTTTTCAAGTTCTTCCTTTAAATTTAATTGTTTTTTATCAATAAGCTTCGCACTTTCTTAACAAATTACGGCAACACTAGCTGATATTTCTACCATCAATTGTCAAAATAGCTCTTCCTATTTTATTTTCTACTTATAAAAAGCTTACAGATAGCCGTAAACTTGTTATTTCCTAACTAGAATTAAAGCGTTACTAATAACTATAGTCAACTTATTAACTATTACGGATTTTTTCCACAAAAACCACACCTAACACTACTTATCTTGATGATTATATTGTTTACAACGTCCATAATTCGTTTCTAAGTGTACATAAACAACAGATTTACCATAGGCAGCTCTCACGTTAGCAACACGGAAGTGTTGATTGAACAACCGATAAAAAGCGTTGAGCACACAAAATTCTATTTGATAAAAAAAGCCAACTAATGAGAAATTAGTTGGCTTTTTTAAACTTAACACGCTGAATTAAAAACGTTCTTCTAACCAGCCTTTAACTGTTTTAAGTGCTTCTGGTAAAGCAGCTACGTCTGTACCTCCAGCTTGAGCCATATCTGGACGTCCACCGCCTTTACCACCGATCTGCATGGCGACCATATTTACTAGTTCACCCGCTTTGACCTTGCCAACTAAATCTTTGGTTACACCAGCAATTAGGCCGACTTTGTCACCATTAATATTAGCTAACAAAATAACACCACTACCAATCTGGTTTTTGATGTTATCAACCATAATACGCAAGTTTTTATTATCAGCGTCTTGCAGAGCAGCAACTAATACTTTGTGTCCGGAAATATGCTCAACTTTACCCAGTACATTACTACTTTCTACCGCTGCTAGCTTATTTTTTAGCTGCTCAATCTCTTTTTCTAACCCTTTAGATTTATTAGCAACCTCAGTCAGTTTACTTTCATATTGAGCTTGTTGTGTTTCAATCGCATCAAGAGCAGCTTCACCGGTAGTTGCTTCAATACGTCGGATACCAGCGGCGATACCACTTTCAGAAACAATCTTGAACAGTCCAATATCACCAGTATTATTAGCATGAATACCGCCGCAAAGCTCAGTTGAGAAATCACCCATTGTTAATACGCGAACTTGGTCATCATACTTTTCACCAAACAAAGCCATCGCGCCTTTTTTCTTAGCCGACTCAATGTCCATGATGTTAGTTTCTATCTCATTGTTAGCACGTATTTGGCGGTTTACTATTCTTTCTACTTCGCGCAGTTCTTCCACTTTAACCGCTTCTAAGTGTGAGAAGTCAAAACGTAAACTGTCTGGTTTTACTAATGACCCCTTCTGAGTAACATGTTCACCAAGTACTTGGCGCAAAGCAGCATGAACCAAATGGGTCGCAGAGTGATTTAGAGATATAGCTTGTCGACGTTTTGCATCAACTAACGCTTGAACCACATCTTCTTTAGCAAAAACACCTTCAATTAATTCACCATGGTGGGCAATTGCGCTACCTAACTTCTGAGTATCTTCAACTTTAAATAAGCCCGAAGCCACTTTAAGAATACCCGCGTCTCCACATTGCCCGCCGGATTCAGCATAGAATGGCGTTTCGTCTAAAACAATAATCGCCTTATCCCCTGCTGATAATGACTCAACTTGGTCTCCATCGACAAACATCGCCACCACTTGGCTAGTAGACTCTGTCCCTTGATAACCTAAAAATTCAGTCGTGGCATCAACTTTAATCGCTTCATTATAATCTGTCGCAAATTGTCCCGCTTCACGCGCTCTTTTACGTTGTGCTGACATGGCTTTTTCAAAGCCAGCTTCATCAATCGTAAAGTTACGCTCACGTGCTACGTCAGCGGTTAAATCCGCTGGAAATCCGTAGGTATCATAAAGTTTAAATACCATTTCACCATCAAGTTCTTTTCCTTCAAGCGCATCTAACGCGTCGTTAAGGATGGTCATGCCACGATCAAGTGTACGACTGAAATTTTCTTCTTCAATTCGCAGAACTTTCTCAACCAAAGTCTGTTGTTTTTTCAACTCGACACCGGCCGATCCCATAACATCAGCAAGAACCGCAACCAGTTTATAGAAGAACACCCCTTGCGCACCGAGCTTATTACCATGACGAACAGCACGACGAATAATTCGACGAAGTACATACCCTCGCCCTTCATTAGATGGCATCACGCCGTCAACAATTAAAAATGCACAAGAACGTATATGATCAGCAACAACACGAAGCGACTGATTAGATAAGTCATCATAACCAATCACTTCAGCCGACGCTTTAATTAAGGTTTGGAAAATATCAATTTCATAGTTTGAATGCACACCTTGCATAATAGCGGCAATACGTTCAATCCCCATTCCTGTATCCACTGATGGCTTAGGCAAAGGTTCCATTGTTCCGTCAGCATGGCGATTAAATTGCATAAAGACGTTGTTCCATATTTCTATAAAACGATCACCGTCTTCTTCGGGTGTGCCGGGGCGTCCGCCCCAAATATGCTCACCATGGTCATAAAAAATCTCTGTACAAGGACCACACGGACCGGTATCACCCATTTGCCAGAAGTTGTCTGACTCGTATGCTTTACCGCCTTCTTTATCACCAATGCGAACAATACGATCAGCAGGAATACCGACATCTTTGTTCCAAATATTGAACGCTTCATCATCGGTTTCATACACAGTTACCAATAGTTTTTCTTCTGGTAACTTGAGTACCTTAGTTAAAAACTCCCACGCATAACTAATCGCATCATTTTTAAAATAGTCGCCAAAACTAAAGTTGCCCAACATTTCAAAAAAAGTATGATGGCGAGCAGTGAAGCCAACATTCTCTAAATCATTATGCTTACCACCTGCACGGACACAACGTTGAGCACTTGTTGCTCTTGTGTAAGCTCGTTTATCTATACCTAAAAAACAATCTTTAAACTGGTTCATTCCAGCATTGTTGAACAACAAAGTTGGATCGTTTTCTGGAACCAAGGATGAACTTTCTACTATCTGATGTCCTTTGCTTTCAAAGAACTCTAGAAACGCACGGCGTAACTCGTCGGTGCTCATATACATGCGACTCTTCCTGAAACTTTTGAGATGAATTTAGGGCAATAGCGCCCACAAACAATTATTTGTTGGCTATTGTAAATGAAGGGGCTGGATTCGGCTAGTTTTCTTAAATAAAAGAATTTTACTGTGATTTTTCGATCTAATTATCTAACAATTCACTGTAATAGTGATCATTGTGGCCTTTAATAAAAAATTCCACATACTTCACCTATTAATATAAACAACTCATTTTCAAATAGTTAATAAATCACATCACTTAACTTTGTTGCTCACGGCCCCTTATTAGCATTTAATTTATATTATTTCAATTGTCATGATAATAAATAGCCAAGTATGTTCGAGTAAAGTGCCCTTGATGAATAATCAAATAGTCCGGTTCTCTCTGGATAAATTATCTCTAAAGGGTTTATAAAATGAAAAAAACAAATTTAACATTACTATCTATTGCTGCAATGTTCAGTACTAGTGTTTTAGCTGCACAAGCCAACGTTATTACTTTTCAAGGGGAAGTAACCGACCAAACTTGCGTTGTTGATGTAAATGGAGAAGAAGCAAATCCACTAGTATTACTACCAACCGTATCTACCTCAGATTTAGCAGCAGCAGCGAGCGTTGCGGGTACTACTGAATTTGATATTTCTATTTCTGGATGTACAGCAGGTACTGCAACAGTCATTGATACCGTGTTTGTAGGTAACCAAGTAAATGGTGCTAACCTAGGAAATACCGGGACAGCGGGAAATGTTGATATACAAATTCTAGACACTAAAGGCGTCGCAATTGATTTCAGCAGCAATTATAACGGAGCTGGTGACCTGACTCTTGCTGATGCAACAGCCACAGAAGCTACCGCTACATATAAAGCTCAGTACTATGCTACTGCTGCTTCAACAGCAGGTACGGTAAACGCATCTCTTCAATATGCGATTTCTTATCAGTAAATCGTATTTAGAGAGCGATCTCAAGTACGTGTAATATTAGATTGGATATAAAAATATTTTTATATCCAATCACTTCATTGCCAACGAATAAAACACTCTCAATTATCTACTATTCTTTTAGTTATATAATTTTTTTTTGCAAATATCTTGAACTCTGGGAGTCGTGTTGATCATGAAAAAAATATTTTACTTTCTACTCTTTTTTATTTCGACAAGCACATCTGCCAATATCATTATGACAGGAAGTCGAATTGTATATGATGAAGGCAAAGAGTTCGTCAATGTTCAACTGAACAATAGAAGTGATAAAGTATTTTTTGTTCAGTCTTGGACTGAAAACAGTAACAAAACATCTGAAAATATTGAAGAAACACCTTATGCGGTCATTCCTCCTATTGCTAAATTAGAAGCTAATACTGGGCAGGTAATCCGCACAATTCTCACGGATAAACAGGCGTTTCCTGACGACCGAGAATCGGTATCATACTTCAGTTTTTTACAAGTTCCTGCAAATACTGATGTTGCCGATGGTAATGAAGATAGCAACAAACTTGTCATTACCATAAAGCACAAGGTGAAACTTTTCTATCGACCAAAAAAAATCGCCAATTATGAAACCAATTGGAAACAAGACATTCAAGTGGATGTTATTGAATACAATCATAAAACCATACAATTACGAGTAACCAATAATAGACCATTATACTTATCCATGTCTGGCATGGCGAAGCTTGAGTATGGTGACGAAAAGTTAGCATCGGTAGGCTTAATGGTTGCACCGTATTCTTATCAAGATTTTGAATTTTCTTCAAACTTTGCTGACGATGCATCTTCAAAACCTGCAAACTTTACTTTTTCACCCGTTAATGATCAAGGTGGTCTGACGGAAAGAAAGTATCCTCTTTATTTCTAATTGACGTGGTAACTTTCATGCAAAAAAAGATCCTTGTTGCTGCAGTTTTGGCTCAATTTAGTTGCTTTACTATCGCGGTAGAGAAGCCCCAATTTGATGCTTCTTTATTTCAAGGAAGTGTTAATGTCGATCGTTACTTAAATAATGACTCGGATTTGTCAAACTACGGAATAAATGGCACAAGTACAATCGATCTATATTTGAATGGAAAACTAGTTAAAGCCAATTTTAAGATACGTTCTGCGATGAACCCAACACTGAATAAATTTGAAGGGTGTTTGTCGCTTACTCAATTGGAAATGTTAAGAATACCAGACCCAAAACAGGTTCTTGAGTGTTACTTTGTATCTGATTTAATCCCATCATCGTCATGGAAATTTGAACCATCAAATTTCAAACTTGATTACACGATCCCTCAAGCTTCGTTAATTAGACAACGAGATGGTTACATAGACCCGAGTAAATGGGACGAGGGTATATCGGCTTTATTTATCAAGCATAATTCTAACTATTACTTCACTCAATACGACAACTCAGACAACAGTCAATATTTAAGTAGTAATCTAAAAGTGGGCAGTAACATAGGCTTATGGCAATTTAGGCACGACGGTTTTGTTAGGATCAGTGATGATGAATACGATTACAATACCTTAAATACTTATGTTCAACGGCCAATTTCTAGCATTGGTAGTAACATAATATTAGGTGAATCTTATACTTCAGAAGGCTTATTTGGTAGCTTATCTTACACGGGTATTAAGCTCGAAACAGACAAGCGTATGTGGCCGCAGAGCCAACTAGGTTATGCACCGGAAGTAAATGGAGTGGCTTTAACTAATGCTCTTGTATCCGTTATGCAAAATGGACAGATTATACGGGAAATCACCGTTCCACCAGGCCCATTTGTTATCAATGATTTAAACGATACAAAAAACAACGGTGATTTACAGGTAATTATTCGTGAGAGCGACGGC
Organism: Vibrio sp. TH_r3; assembly: GCF_033101115.1. Classification (NCBI taxonomy): domain Bacteria; kingdom Pseudomonadati; phylum Pseudomonadota; class Gammaproteobacteria; order Vibrionales; family Vibrionaceae; genus Vibrio; species Vibrio sp. TH_r3. Next base: position 85,086 of record NZ_JAWMPW010000007.1, read on the forward strand.
GTGGTGAATACATTTACTGTGCCTTATTCATCTGTCCCTTTATCAGTAAGGCCAGGGAACGAAGTATTTAACATCGTAACAGGTAAAATACGAGGCTACGACGACGTTAACAGTTGGTTTGCTCAAGGAACTATTCAGCACGGTGTAAGTAATCAACTCACGTTAAACTCAGGAGTCAGAATAGGGAAAGATTATCAATCGTATATGTCTGGTGGAGTACTAGCTACATCAATAGGCGCATTTGGCTTTAAAGGGACCTATGCTTTCACTCAAGCTCATGAAAGCGAACCAGCGACTAAAGGCTGGCAACTAGAAACCTCTTTCTCTCGTTCTTTCGACACGGGCATGCACCTCTCCTTACTCGCCTATCGATATTCGTCTGCTGGTTATATGGAATTAGTAGATGTGTTAAGCAGAAGAGAACAAATAAGTAATGGTGCTACTGGCTATATTTCTGACACTTTTAATCAACGCAACAGATTTACAGTATCACTTAGTCAGTCATTAGCCGAGTTTGGTTCATTAAATATGAGTGGCTCTTTAGTCGATTATTATGACCAAGATAAAGCAAACATCAATTACCAAGCAACATATAACAACAACTGGAACAGTCTTTCTTATAACCTATCTGTGGGAAGGCAATTTAGTTTCACCAATAGCACCGAAGGAAAGTACGAAACAACCATGGCATTAGGTGTATCTATACCATTTGATGCATTCGATCGTTGGTCAACCGTTGGCTTTAACTATACAAAGAGTGATGCAGGAGAATCTGCAACCATTAACGTTGCAGGAACCATAGGTGAAAAGGCTCAAGCGTCATACTCGGCGTACGCTGGTTATGAAAGCGGCAATAATGCTTATGGTGCCAATATGTCAACAAGAACTCGTTATGGCAATCTATCCTTTGGGGCGGCATCGGGTGAAGGCTATAACCGTGTTTCGGCTGGTATGTCAGGGACGGTTATTGCCCACAGCGGAGGCTTGACTTTTGGTCCTTATGTGAGCGACTCGTTTGCATTAGTTCATGCTGAAGGGGGCGAAGGTTTACAGCTACTAAATGGCCAAGGAGCTCAAATAGATGGCAACGGCTATGCTATTTACCCTTCTTTGATGTCGTATCGATATTCTGATGTTGCACTCGGAGCCACCGCAGACACGTACAGTAATGTAGATTTGAACACCAGTAGTAAAAAAGTGGTTCCTTATGCAGGCGCGGTTGTAAAGGTCTCGTTTGAAACTATAACAGGTTATGCCATGTTAATAAGCACGACATTAGAAAACGGTGAATACCCACCAATGGGGGCAGATGCATTTGATGATTCTGGAATGAGTGTGGGAATGGTTGGACAAGCTGGCCAAGTGTATGTTCGGTTGAACAAAAGTGCCAAAGGCATAACTCTACATTGGAATGATAATAAAGAATGTTTTATTCCTATTAACCTCACGTTATTGGATAAAAAGGCACCGCTAAACTCATATTCGCAAACTTGTGAGACAATAAAATGAAAGTAATTATAAAATTAATGACTGTAATGTGTCTATTTTTCAGCTCACTTGCGGTATCTACTTGTCTCAGACTAGATGCCAACAACAATTACTTATTGAGTGCCGAAGCAATCACTGCTGGATATTATACAATGGATAACGTCAACGGTGCTTCTGATGGCAACTATGGCCAACTTGGATTACCTGCGGTTATTAACATTAATAGTGGCAGTGCATTCCAACCCGATGGAACCGTATTAGCATCATCAACCGCTTCATTTTTAACCAGCTCGAACGGTAGTGCCTATGGTGAAAAACAAGTACTTTTTCGCTGCGACATAGAAGATAAAAATGAGTTATACGAATATTATTCAACGAATGCAGATGACCGTTATGCTGGAATGCATGAAGTTAGTGAGCTACCTGGAGTTTCCGGAGCTTACTATACCGAGTACAAATACGCAGCAACACGCTTCACAAACCTAACAACCCAGGAAATTTACTCGCGTAAGTGGAAAGCGAGACAACTCGACCCGAGCAAAATGTTTTCCGACGAACGTTATATTTATGTTCATGCAGGTATGTTTAGCGATGTTTTCGTTGAAGTGATAAAAATATCAGGCGTCAATTTCAATGCCAACAGCAACAGTCGATTTACCCCTTCACGTAGTGGACAAAAAGTATACATTGCTTTTAAAGGAGGGGGGCATAGCTCCGGCTTAACTGTCGGTTGTGATCATCTTACTTGTCATAATGGCTATTATGCTGAGTGGCCCGGTGGGTGGGGATGGCGAGGTCAGGTTACTTTTATTCGTGGGGCTTATTGTGAAGTAACTGACTATACTCCGCATATTCTATTTGCTACCGTTAGTGATGAGTATTTGAATAGTGGTGAAACAGTGACAAGCGATTTCTCTGTCGATTTAACGTGTGAATCCGATGCGATATCAGGTACTACAGCCAATGACAGTACAGATTCATCGACTAAAGCGAGGCCTGTTTCAATGGGATTCTTAGTCAATTCGAGCAACGCGATAATACAAGCTCAAACACTCGGACTCATTAGTACCGGTGGGGGATTAACATACTTACTGAGTAACCACTATGGCGAACAAGGAATAGCCAAAGGTGTGGGCATTAGGCTGTACGATAGTAACAATAGAGCGCTGCAACTGTTACCAAGTTTAACCACCGAAACAGGCAATTCTGGTGGTTGGTATGGTTACCAAGAGCTAACACAGTTGGCAAGTACGGAAGTTGATCATAAAATATATCGAGGCAATTTTTCTGCATCGTTAGAAAAACTGCCCGGAGAAACGGCTACCGCAGGGAGTGTATATGGCCAAGTCCAAATTATTGTTAGTTTTCAATAAACTGGTTATTTTTTTTACTTTCGTCAGCATAAACATTACCAACGCAGCTGCTGAAGTCAACATCGATAAAACACGGCTAATCATTAATGCTAAAGAAGCATTCACCGTATTTAGATTGGTTAATTCTGGCGAGTATCCTACCGCTATTCAATTATGGACCGATACTGGTGATGTATTAACCTCTCCAAACAAGGGGCTAACGCCTGTTTTTGTATTACCGCCCATATTCAAGCTAAATCCCGGTGAAATACGACAAGTCAAAGTGATGGTGAATCGGCAGGATTTAAAAAACTCAACCAATGAAAGCTTATTTTGGTTGAATATATTGCAAATTCCTCAAGACGTCGACGATAGCGAAGTCGTGGCTAAGATCACCTTACCTTTACGCTACCGTTTAAAAATACTAGTCAGGCCCGATGAATTATCCAAACCATCATCTATCGACTACAAAAATATAGGCTTTAAAATAGTAGATAATCAACTCCACATATCGAATAATACCCGATGGCACATGAATTTTTTGGCCATTCAAGTCGGTGATGAACTATTGGAACGCGTTACCACGCCACCTTTAAGTGTCGATATTAAAACGATAGAAATAAAAAATCTTAATACTAACGACATTCGATACTCAATTATTTCTGATGAAGGGCAAGTTGTTGAATTTTCACAATCCATTCAATAACATCTCTTCTTTAAGTTACTCAATATAACGTCTGAAATATCCAATACTAAGATAAATATAACATTCAGCCCAAACCCTCTCTAGCTTTCGCTTTATTCAAGATAACGGTTGCCCCTATATTGCAGGTAAACCGTTTAACTCACCTTCCTACTTATTATTAACTGTTAGCCCATGTTGTAAAGAACATCTTATTTGCAACATGGGTTAACCGTAGTGCCAAATAAGTTGCTATTCCTGCTATGCATTCGCATTAGCATTTAATTTATATTATTTCGATCCAAATGATAATAAACAAATTGATACGTTCAAGTACATTACCCGTATTGATACACGAGCTGAATTATTCAGTTAATCACCAACCAATTATCTTTAAGGGTTTAAAAATGAAAACATTAAATTTAGCATTGCTTCCTATTATTAGCGTATTCAGTACAAGCGTTTTAGCAACGCAAGCAAACATTATTACTTTCCAAGGGGAAGTTACCGACCAAACTTGTACTGTTGATGTAAACGGTGATACAGCTAACCCCGTGGTATTACTGCCTACCGTTTCTACCTCAGATTTAGCTTCGGTTGCTGCCGTTGCTGGTACTACAGAATTCGATATTTCTATTTCTGGTTGTACGGCGGGTGCAACAACCGATATATCCACCGTTTTTATTGGCAACCAAGTCACAACAGATGGAAACTTAGGCAATACAGGTTCTGCTACCGAGGTTGATATACAGCTTATTGACACTCAAAATAATGTGATTGATTTTAGCAGCGATTTTAACGGAAACGGCGACCTTAATCTTGCTGATGCGACGGCCACTACAGCGAATGCTACCTATAAAGCACAATATTATGCAACTGGGGCAACAACAGCTGGTACTGTGAGTGCATCATTACAATATGCTATTTCGTACCAGTAGTCGTTATTAATAATAGCCGTTCGACTACTTCAAATTATGACGGATACAAAAATCATCTTGTCCTCCCTCGATTCATTATCAGCCAATCAAATGAATAAAATGGGCTATCGATTTTCTACTATGCTTTGAGTGATACAAATTTAACTGTTCACTTTCGATAAATGAGTATATGCAGCGAGAGTGTTTGTTTATGCCTAGTTCAATAATAAATTCACAAACTGATTTTGGTACGATTTTGGAAAAAAAATGAAAATAGTTGTCAATCTAATCACTTTAATTTTTCTGTTGTGGAGCTCAATTGCGATATCAAGCTGTAGAAGACTCGATAATAGTAACTCAACTTACTTATTATCTGATGAAGCTATCGCTGCCGGTTATTACGTTAGTAGTAATGTAGATGGTGCGAGTGATGGAAACTACGGCAGTCTTGGGTTACCTGGTACCATTAATATTAATAGTGGCACTGCATTTCAACCAGACGGAACGGTATTAGCGTCCTCTGTCGCGTCATTTTTAACTAGCGCAAACAGAACGGCCTACGGTGAAAAACAAGTCCTTTACCGCTGTGACTTATCGGATAAAGATGAATTGTACGAATTTTATGCAACCAATGGCGATGACGATCGAGCAGGGAAACAAGAAGTGCCCACTCAACCCGGTGCGTATTATACCGATTATCGATATGCGGCATCACGCTTTACAAACCTTGTAACGGGTGAATATTATTCACGTTACTGGAAAGCAAGAAGGCTCGACCCTTCTGAGATGTTTGCTGATAGCAATTATATTTACGTTCATGCAGGTATATTCAGCGATGTTGCAATTGAAGTGATCAAAGTATCAAATGACACTGAAAACGACGGCGCAGATAGTGGCCGATATACCCCAACTAGTAACCGAACATTAGCGTATATCGCTTTTAAAGGCGGTGGCTTAAGTTCTGGGTTGTCTGTTGGATGCGATCATGGCGGGGGTTGTTATAGTGGTTGGTATTCTGATTGGCCTGGCGGCTGGGGGTGGCAAAACCAATTAACTTTTGTTCGAGGTGCTTATTGTAAAGTCACTGATTATACGCCGCATATTATGTTCGCTACGGTTAGTAATGAATATTTGGATGGTGGCGGCACTGTTACAGGCGATTTTTCAGTGGGATTGATGTGCGAAACCGATGCAGTGTCCGGTACTTCAGCGAATACCAGTACGAGTTCTTCAATTACAACAAGGCCAGTATCAATGGGGTTCTTAGCCAATTCAAGTAACGCAATCTCAAAGGCTCAAACACTGGGTCTAACCAGTACAGGTGGAGGACTGACTTATTTGTTAAGTAACAATTACGGTGAACCGGGGATTGCACAAGGTGTCGGCATTAGGATCTATGATAGTAATAATAGAGCGATGCAACTGTTACCAAGTTTGCTTACTGGTACTGGAAATTCTGGTGGTTGGTATGGTTATCAAGAATTGACACAGCTAGCAGCAACTGAAGTGGATCACAATATATATCGGGGCAATTTTTCAGCATCGCTAGAAAAATTACCAGGCGAAACGATTACAGCAGGGAGAGTATATGGTCAGGTTCAAATTATTGTCAGCTTTCAATAACCTGATTGATTCTTTTGAAAAGCATGAGTGTTTTGAAAGCTTGAGTGTTTTGAAAACGTAATTTTTTTAAAAGCTTAACGTTTGAAAACCTCGTGTTAGCGAGGTTTTCATTACTTTTAATTTTTATAACATTGCTTCTGTTACAACTCTGGTTCTGGTTGGATAGCCTCAGGTTCTTCAGATTCATCACTGACGACTGGTGCTAATAGTAATTCACGAAGTTTAGTTTCTATCTCTAGAGCTGTTGCAGTATGCTCGCGCATATATTTGCTGGCATTCGCTTTACCTTGGCCAATTTTATCACCTTGATAACTGTACCACGCCCCTGCTTTTTCAACCAACTTATGCTTAACACCCAAATCAATTAGCTCGCCTTCTCGGTTAAAGCCTTTTCCGTAAAGAATTTGTGTTTCCGCTTGCTTAAATGGCGCTGAGATTTTGTTCTTAACAACTTTAATTCGCGTTTCATTACCTACTACTTCATCACCTTCTTTAATTGCACCGGTACGACGAATATCAAGACGAACAGAAGCGTAAAACTTGAGGGCATTACCACCTGTTGTGGTTTCTGGGCTACCAAACATAACACCAATTTTCATACGAATTTGGTTGATGAAAATACACATGCAATTGGATTGTTTCAGATTACCAGTTAGCTTACGCATTGCTTGAGAAAGCATACGAGCTTGAAGCCCCATATGACTATCACCCATTTCACCTTCAATTTCCGCTTTAGGGGTTAGTGCGGCAACAGAATCGACAACAATAACATCGACTGCGCCAGAACGAGCCAGAGCATCTACAATTTCAAGTGCTTGCTCGCCAGTATCAGGTTGAGAAACCAAAAGTGCATCAATGTCTACACCCAAAGCTTTAGCATAAATAGGATCTAGAGCGTGTTCCGCATCAATAAACGCACACGTTTTTCCTGCACGTTGAGCAGCAGCAATCAACTCAAGTGTTAGTGTTGTTTTACCAGAACTTTCTGGGCCATAAACTTCAACAATTCGTCCCATAGGAAGGCCACCGGCACCTAATGCAATGTCGAGAGACAAAGAACCCGTTGAAATTGTTTCTACGTCCATAGTGCGGTTATCGCCAAGACGCATAATTGAGCCTTTACCGAATTGTTTCTCAATTTGACCTAGAGCCGCTGCCAGCGCCTTTTGCTTATTTTCGTTCATTACTTTCTCCGCACTATTTGCTTAATTGCGATTAATTATACTGTAGATTCATACAGTGTCTATAGCTGTGTGAATCTTTTTTTCTATTTATACCCTAACTCATGGTTTAATTACATGTTGCCATAAAATAATAAGGAAATAGTGAAAAATGGAGATTACTTTTCGCCAAGTAACACGACAAACCACCAGTACAATGCTTGAAATAAAAGATTGGCATATTTCTCAACATCAATCTTGGGGAATATTCAGTACAGAAGGTGATATCGGCTCCATTCTTGGTGATCTACTTTGCCAAGAACAGCAAGTTGATCACGGTGAAATTATAGGTCTGACTAAAAATATCGCACAAATTTCACTAACCGAACAACAGCGTTTATTAGAATCCGAACTGGCTATTGATGATACTGATTTTATGGATAAAATCGATACTGGTAGCACGGTTTATTCTCTTATTTATCAACAGTGCAACGATGATAATCTTACCAACACGCTTATTGAAGAACTTGACCTAACTCACTTGTCACACAGCGGTTTTCGAGTGTTATCAACGGGAGAAACTCGTCGTTTAATGCTTGCACGTGTGCTTGCCTGTCAGCCGAATCTGTTAATATTAGACGAACCCTACGCTGGCTTAGATACATTACATAGAAATAACTTAGCTAGGTATCTTGCTAACCTTGCACAATCCATTCAGTTGATCGTGGTTGTATCACGCGAAGATGAAATGCCAGAATGGGTGGATAACATCGCCTTATTTGATAATGGAAAACTGATCGATACGATGCCGCGATCCAGTTGGAATAATCATCCAATTATAGCTCAACTTGCTGCTCAATCAGAAGTTCAAAGTGAAAAGGTGATGGCTCTCATCCACAAACACAAGCATATTTTTAAATTCGACAATCCACTGTTTGAATTGACCGATGGCAAAGTAGCTTACACTGACACAATCATATTTTCCCAGGTCAATTGGCGTATTAATAATGGCGAACACTGGCAAATTCGTGGCCCAAATGGATGCGGAAAAAGCACTTTATTAGGGCTGATTTTTGGCGATCATCCACAATGTTATAGCAACAACATTCAGATTTTTGGTAAGCAAAGAGGCAGTGGAGAAACGATTTGGGATATAAAGAAAAATATTGGAATGGTGTCATCATCACTTCACCTACAATATAGAGCAAGTTGTAGCGCATTAGATGTCGTATTATCCGGATTTTATGATTCAATTGGTTTGTACACTCAACCATCAAAAAAAGAAATTGATATTGCTAAAGAGTGGCTCGATATTCTGCACATGGAAAAATTTATAAAGACACCATTTAAACAATTAGAATATGGCCAACAACGATTACTGTTGGTTGCAAGAGCCTTAGTAAAACAACCTGCTCTGCTTATTTTAGATGAACCCTATCAAGGGTTAGATAATCTTGGTAGGCGCTTAGTAATGAAAACGTTAGACATGATCGCGAAAGAAAATTTAAGCCAACTACTCTATGTATCTCATTATGAACAAGATACATTAGATAACGTTAAAAACTTTGTCGATTTTGTTACCAATGAAAATAGTAATGGTTATAAAGTCGTCATTCACTCTAGCCAATAATAGCAAGGTAGCAAGGTAGCAAGGTAGCAAAATTATATATAAACAGGACATATTCGGATATAAAAAAGCCGTAATAACTAATCAGGTTATTACGGCTTTATTGTTATTTAATCAGCAAAAAAACTCATTATTTGATTTTTGCATGTAACTCTTGAATTGACGTTACCGATTTACGATTGTCTGCAGTATGCGCCATACAAGTGGCAAATGCGGCATTCAATGTAGTGGTATAATTCACTTTTTCTTGCAGTGCGCCACGACGTAAGACTTTAGAATCTTCAATTGCCTGACGTCCAGCGGCAGTATTAATAATGTAGGTGTACTCATTATTTTTGATACGATCAAGAATGTGAGGTCGACCTTCATGTACTTTGTTTACCAAGCGTGGGTTAATACCCGCTTCGCCTAGAATAACCGCGGTTCCATGGGTTGCATCTAATTGATAACCAAGCTTGGTTAACTTAGAGGCTAAATCTACCACACGTTGTTTATCGTTATTACGAACCGATAACAATGCCCGTCCGCCTTCTGGGTATTCTTTATTACATCCAAGTTCAGCTTTGGCAAACGCTTCAGCGAAAGAGGCACCAATCCCCATAACTTCACCAGTAGAACGCATTTCTGGACCAAGCAATGGATCAACGCCCGGGAATTTATCAAACGGTAATACTACTTCTTTCACCGAATAATAAGGCGGAATAATTTCTTGAGTAAAGCCTTGAGATTGTAAAGACTGCCCAGCCATTACTCGCGCGGCGATTTTAGCTAACGGCGCACCGGTCGCCTTAGAAACAAACGGTACGGTACGCGCAGCACGTGGGTTCACCTCAATGAGATAGACCTCGTTATCTTTAACCGCAAACTGAGTATTCATTAGACCACGAACGCCAAGCTCAAATGCTAGCTTCTCAACTTGCTCGCGCATTACGTCTTGAATTTCTTTACTTAGCGTATAAGCAGGTAAAGAACAAGCTGAATCGCCAGAGTGAACACCAGCTTGTTCAATATGTTCCATAATACCGCCAATGACCACACGCTCGCCATCACAAATAGCATCAACATCCACTTCAACCGCATCATCTAAGAAGCGGTCTAAAAGCACTGGCGATTCATTTGAAACACTAACCGCTTCATTAAAGTAACGCTTTAAATCGGCTTCATCGTACACAATTTCCATTGCACGACCACCAAGAACATACGATGGACGAACCACTAATGGGAAACCGATTTCTTTGGATTTTTCAATCGCGTGTTCCATTGCCGTTACCGTTGCATTCTCTGGCTGTTTAAGGCCAAGACGCTCAACTGCTGCTTGGAAACGTTCGCGGTCTTCTGCTCGGTCAATAGCATCAGGGCTAGTACCAATAATAGGAACGCCTGCTGCTTCTAAAGCTCGTGCAAGTTTAAGAGGTGTTTGACCACCATACTGAACAATGACACCTTTAGGTTTTTCAACTCGAACAATAGATAGCACATCTTCTAACGTGATCGGCTCAAAATAAAGTCGGTCTGATGTGTCGTAATCGGTCGATACCGTCTCAGGGTTACAGTTGACCATAATGGTTTCATAACCATCTTCTCTCAAAGCAAGAGAGGCGTGCACACAGCAATAATCAAATTCAATACCTTGACCGATACGATTTGGACCACCGCCGATAACCATAATTTTTTCTTTATCAGTCGGTTGCGACTCACACTCTTCATCATACGATGAATACATATAAGCGGTATCCGACGAAAATTCTGCTGCACAAGTATCTACACGCTTATAAACAGGGTGAATATCATACTGGTCACGTAAACGACGAATCTCACTTTGCGCTATGCCTAAAAGTGTTGATAAACGTTCATCAGCAAAACCTTTACGTTTCACTTTGCGTAAGATGTCTTTATTTAAACCAGCAAACCCACCCACTTTAAGCTGTTCTTCAATCTGAACCAGTTCTTCAATTTGCACTAAGAACCAACGATCAATAGAGGTAAGATTAAATACGCCATCAACAGATAAACCTGCACGAAATGCATCGGCGATATACCAAATACGCTCAGCACCTGCTTCTTTTAACTCATGACGAATTTTAGTCAACGCATCTGGCGTATCAAGATCAACCATCTCATCGAAGCCAGACGCCCCTACTTCTAGGCCACGTAGCGCTTTATGCATAGATTCTTGAAAGTTACGCCCAATAGCCATAACTTCACCAACCGACTTCATTTGAGTGGTTAGTCGGTCATTAGAACCCGCAAATTTTTCGAAGTTAAAACGAGGGATCTTAGTAACAACATAATCGATGGTTGGTTCGAAAGAAGCTGGAGTCGCGCCACCAGTAATATCATTCATTAACTCATCGAGAGTATAACCAATCGCTAATTTTGCCGCGACTTTTGCGATAGGGAAACCTGTAGCTTTTGAAGCTAACGCAGAAGAACGGGATACACGTGGATTCATCTCAATGATAACCATTCGGCCATCTTTAGGATTGATACCAAACTGAACGTTTGAACCACCTGTTTCTACGCCAATTTCACGCAATACTGCTAACGAAGCATTACGCATTAACTGATATTCTTTATCCGTTAATGTTTGAGCAGGTGCAACAGTAATAGAGTCACCAGTATGGATACCCATTGGGTCAAAGTTTTCTATCGCACAAACAATGATGCAATTATCATTCTTGTCGCGAACCACTTCCATTTCATACTCTTTCCAACCAATAAGCGATTCATCGATCAATAATTCATTGGTTGGTGAAAGATCTAAACCACGTCGGCAAATCTCTTCAAATTCTTCTTTGTTGTAAGCAATACCGCCACCAGTACCACCCATAGTAAACGAAGGGCGAATGATACATGGATAGCCAACCATTTCTTGAACTTTGTACGCTTCTTCCATGGTTTTAGCTGTATCCGCTCTTGGGCACTCTAAACCAATGGATTTCATTGCTTTGTCGAAGCGAGAACGGTCTTCTGCTTTATCGATAGCGTCTGCGGTAGCACCGATCATTTCAACACCGAATTCTTCTAAAACTCCGTATTTTTCTAAATCTAATGCACAGTTAAGAGCCGTTTGTCCGCCCATTGTCGGCAAAACAGCATCTGGACGTTCTTTCTCTATAATATTGCGAACTACTTCCCAATGAATCGGCTCAATGTAGGTTGCATCGGCCATTTCAGGGTCAGTCATAATAGTCGCTGGATTCGAGTTAACCAGAATAACTCGATAACCTTCTTCTCTTAATGCTTTACATGCTTGTGCACCAGAGTAATCAAATTCGCACGCCTGACCGATTACAATCGGGCCAGCACCAAGGATTAGAACACTTTTGATGTCATTACGTTTTGGCATTCTTTTCGACTCCGTTTATGCGCTGTGCTGTTGAATAAGTTCGATAAAATGGTCAAACAATGGGGCTGCATCGTGAGGACCAGGGCTTGCTTCTGGGTGACCTTGGAAGCTAAATGCTGGTTTATCGGTACGATGAATACCTTGTAGTGACCCATCAAAAAGAGAAACATGAGTTGCTCTTAGGTTTTCAGGTAGCGTAGTTTCATCCGCAGCAAAACCATGGTTTTGAGAGGTAATCATCACCACATCTCTATCTAAGTCTTTCACCGGATGGTTAGCGCCATGATGACCAAACTTCATTTTCTTGGTTTTTGCACCCGATGCTAAAGCTAAAATTTGATGCCCTAAGCAAATACCGAAAATAGGCAGTCCTTTGTCCAGAAAAACTTTGGTTGCTTCTATCGCATACGTACAAGGTTCTGGATCGCCTGGGCCATTAGACAAGAAAACACCGTCCGGATTCATCGCGAGAACGTCTTCAGCTGGAGTTTGGGCTGGCACAACCGTTAATCGGCAACCTCTATCAACTAACATACGTAAGATATTTCTTTTGGCTCCAAAATCGTAAGCAACCACATGGTAAGGTAATTCGCTGTCCGCTTTTGCTTCCGGCAAGCCGCCAATCAACGTCCATGAACCTTGCTTCCAAGCAAAAGATTCTTTAGTGGTCACTTCTTTTGCTAAGTCCATCCCTTTTAGGCCTGGGAACTCTTTGGTTTTTGCGAGTGCTAGTGTTTGATCTAAGCTATCACCTGCAACAATACAACCATTTTGAGCGCCTTTCTCTCGTAGGATACGCGTCAGTTTTCGTGTATCAATATCAGCGATACCAACAATATTTTGCGATTTTAAGTAATCCGACAAAGATTGTTCATTACGAAAATTTGAAGCAATAAGAGGTAGATCTCGGATAACTAAACCTTGAGCATGAATTGCGTTAGACTCTTCATCTTCAGTGTTTGTACCGGTATTGCCAATATGAGGGTAGGTAAGGGTAACGATTTGTTGAGAATAGGAAGGATCAGTGAGGATTTCTTGATACCCCGTCATCGAGGTATTAAAAACGACTTCTCCGACTGCAGAACCTAGTGCCCCAATGGAAACCCCGTTAAAAACTGTCCCATCTTCTAGGACAAGCATTGCTGACTTACTCAAGACAACCTCCAGAATAAAAATGCATAAATTTTGTATTAATTTGCAATTCTACCTTCCTTACCGCTGAATACAACAGCTTAATGGAAATTAGACAAATTGGCGGTATTCTAGTGATCCGTGTGATGAGTGTCAACAACATACCGTTTTGTTTTGTTTATTTTTTAAGGGCTAATAAGCTCATCTTCTTCAAAAGCCTTGAAATATGAACTTAACTACAGATAAACGCACCGAAGCACAACAAATCAGTCAAAATAAAACGATATTATAAAAAAACACAAAATATAACACACAGTAACAATAGCAAACGATAACGCACGCCAGTTAAGTAACACTTTTAAAGGAAATAGACTACAAATAGGATAGAAAAGAGAAAAAGAATAGATAAAAACCGAGAATGGCTCAATAATTTCGCTTTAATAGTTAAAGAAAAAAGTCATCAGCTGTATAAGCGCCAACCTGGGTTGACGCATAAATATGTAATTATAAATCGTTGAGTTGTAATACATCTGTCATAGTATAGAAGCCGGCTTGCTTTTGATTTAACCAAACAGCAGCTTTTACTGCACCATTTGCAAATGTCATTCTGTCCGTTGCTTTGTGGGTGATCTCAACTCTTTCACCAATATCAGCAAACATCGCAGTATGTTCACCAACAATATCACCGGCTCTAATAGTTGCAAAACCAATTTCATTTTTGCTACGTTCGCCTGTAATACCTTCACGAGCATAAACCGCTACATCACTCAAATTGTTATCCATTGCTCCGGCAATGGCTTCCCCCATACCGATTGCGGTTCCAGAAGGCGCATCGACTTTAAAACGATGGTGCGCTTCAACAATTTCGATATCGCAATAATCGCCCATTACTTTTGCGGCTTTTTCTAGCAACTTAAATACTAAGTTGACTCCAACACTGTAATTTGGAGCCATAACAATAGAAATTTGTTTAGAGGCTTCATCAATCAACTTTTGTTCATCGGCAGAAAAGCCTGTGGTGCCAATAACTAATTTTTTCTTATGCTTTTTGCATAATTCAATATTAGCTAAAGTACTTTGGGGTACCGTAAAATCAATAATGACATCAAACTCAGCGATCGCCTTTTCTAGATTATCGACAAGAGCAATATTAAAATGCCCTTCTCCACATAGTTCACCAACATCAACACCAACAAGTGATGACTCTGGTCGCTCAGATGCTGCTCCAACAGATGCGTCTGAGGTGTGGTGAGTAGCTTTTACTAAATTGCGGCCCATTCGACCCGCGGCTCCTGCAATCGCAATTCGAACCATTGCGTCTATCTCCATATGTTTGAGTTAAATCCAATTTAACTGAATTAACTATGTGCTTCAAGATTTGTTGAGCATGCTCATTGCTGTAACTTAGCTTACGCGTGCCTATTACGTATAACTTGAACACTGCTTGTAACTTAGAACCGATCATAACTTAAAATCGATCGTAACTTGAAAATTGAATATAGAATGAGGCATTTAAACTCTTAACTCAATTAGTTTATGTACTATAGGTACATTCGCTTTAGGGAATTGGTAATCTACTAGTGATTCTAATTTGACCCATTGTCCTAATTGTCCTTCTTTACCAAAAGGTTCATGTTCAAATTGAGTAACTGTAAAAAAGTCAAATTTTAGTGATTTATCGGGGTAGTCATAATTAAGGTGTTCAAATAGGCTCAATTCGCTTACCACGATCCCTACTTCTTCATACAGTTCTCGAATCAAACCTTGCTGAGCACTTTCATTGTTCTCTACTTTACCTCCGGGAAATTCCCACAAGCCACCTTGATGTGCATCTTTCGCGCGTTTAGTAATAAATATCTTATCTTTTTCGGCATTAAAAATAATGGCCGCGACAATGTGTAACCGTTTCATATTTAGCCCATATACTGATTGTTAGCTAACTAATCTGAACTCTGGATATCCTAAATTAACTGACAGCATAAATGGACATCCTTTATATTTCAACCAACCAATTTTATATTTCATGCATAAAAAAGGCCGCTTTACGCGACCTTTTATTACCCACTACTCAACTCACTGCCCTAGCCTATTTTGCCATGGCACTGTTTGTATTTTTTACCAGAACCACATGGACAAGGTTCATTTCGACCAACTTTACGTTCGTCACGAACCATAGGTTTTGAACCGTCACTTGTTTGTTCTTCTTCTAACTGATTTTCAGTCGTGCTGTGTTGGAATTGTTGGCGACGTGCAGCCTCTTCTGCCTGTGCTTGACGCTCGGCCTCCATTTTATCCACTTCTTCTGGTTGCTGAACTCTTACTTTACTTAAAATCATAATCACATCGGTTTTAAGCATCTCAAGTAAGTTTTCAAATAACTCAAAAGATTCGCGCTTGTATTCTTGTTTAGGGTTTTTCTGAGCATAACCACGTAAATGGATACCTTGACGTAAATGGTCCATCGCAGCAAGGTGCTCTTTCCATAAGTTATCAAGCGTTTGTAGCATTACCGATTTTTCGAAATTACGTAAAACTTGAGCCCCAACGGTCTCTTCTTTTGCCTTATAAACTTCAACAGCAGTAGCTAAAATACGTTCACGCAACGCTTCTTCATACAGTTTATCGTCTTCATCTAGCCAAGTTTGAATGGGTAAATCAAGATCGAAGTCATTTTTCAAACGCGCTTGTAACCCTTCAATATCCCACATATCTTCAAGTGATTGCGGTGGAATATATTCATTCATTACTGCATCGAATACATCTTCTCTGTTGTGATCGATCATTTCGCTGATATCATCAACTTCCATTAATTCATCACGGAGTTCATATACAACTTTACGCTGGTCATTGGCTACATCATCATAATCAAGAAGCTGTTTACGAATATCGAAGTTCCTACCTTCAACTTTACGTTGGGCTTTCTCGATTGAGCGAGAAAGCATACGACTTTCAATCGCTTCACCTTCATCCATACCACTTTGAATTAGACCTGCCATGCGGTCTGAAGTGAAGATACGTAATAATGAGTCTTCCATCGATAAATAGAATCGTGATGAACCTGCATCACCTTGACGGCCTGAACGACCACGTAACTGGTTATCTATACGTCGTGAATCATGGCGCTCGGTACCAATAATATGTAGGCCACCAGACGCAAGCACTTTATCGTGTTCTACTTGCCATTTTGCTTTAATTTCTTCAATTTGAGCTTCACTAGGCGACTCTATTTTGCTGACTTGAGCTTGCCAACTGCCACCGAGTACAATATCGGTACCACGACCTGCCATGTTGGTGGCAATGGTTACCGCGCCGGGAGCACCCGCAAAAGCAACAATGTCTGCTTCTTGTTCGTGAAATTTAGCATTCAGTACATTGTGCTTAATTTTGGCTTTCTTTAAAGCGTTCGAAAGTAGTTCTGATTTTTCAATTGAAACCGTACCGACTAGAATTGGCTGGCCTTTAGCTACTCGTTCTTTTATATCTTCAATAATTGCCGCAAATTTCTCCGATTCTGTGCGATAAACCACATCGGGCATGTCGTCTCTAACCATAGGTTTGTTGGTTGGAATAACTACGGTATCCAAGTAATAAATTGACTGAAATTCAAACGCTTCCGTATCCGCTGTACCTGTCATACCAGAAAGTTTCTCGTATAGTCGGAAATAATTCTGGAAGGTAATAGATGCTAACGTCTGGTTTTCGTTCTGAATTTTTACGCCTTCTTTAGCTTCTACTGCTTGGTGTAATCCTTCAGACCAACGACGTCCTGGCATAGTTCGTCCAGTATGTTCATCAACAATGATCACTTCATCATCTTTAACGATATAATCAACGTCTCTTTCAAACAATACATGAGCTCTAAGTGCCGCATTCACATGATGAAGTAAACTAATATTAGTTGGAGAATAAAGAGTATCTCCCTCTTCCATCATTCCATTACTAATAAGCAGCTGTTCAACAAACTCTTGACCAGTTTCAGTCAAATGAACCTGTTTAGATTTCTCATCTAGCGTGTAGTGCCCATCACCTCGATATTCCTCGGTATCTTCTTCTTCTTGACGTTGAAGTGAAGGAATAAGCGTATTAATTTTGGTATAAAGTTCGGAGCTGTCTTCAGCTGGACCAGATATAATTAGTGGTGTTCTTGCTTCATCAATAAGAATGGAGTCAACTTCATCCACAACCGCAAAATAGCGATCTCTCTGCACTCGGTCTTCTTTACGGAATGCCATGTTATCTCGAAGGTAATCAAAGCCAAACTCGTTGTTTGTACCGTAAAGAATGTCGCATTGGTACGCTTGCTGTTTTTCTGGTGGTGACATATTAGGAACGTTAATGCCTACCGTCATACCTAAAAATTCGAATAAAGCTCGGTTGGTTTCTGCATCTCGTCGAGCAAGATAGTCATTGACTGTAACAATGTGTACCCCTTTACCGGGCAAAGCATTTAGGTAAGCGGCCAATGTTGCTGTTAATGTTTTACCTTCACCTGTACGCATTTCGGCGATTTCGCCAGAGTTCAGTACCATACCGCCGATAAGTTGAACATCGAAATGGCGCATACCATAGATGCGTTTGGAGGCTTCGCGTACCGTTGCAAATGCTTCTGGTAGAATTTGATCGAGTGACTCACCTTTTTCTATACGTTGGCGAAACTCAACAGTTTTTCCTTGCAGTTCTTCATCTGAATAAGCGGTAAATTCAGGTTCGAAATTATTAATTTGTTTTACAATCTTTCGTAATCGACGCAGTGTTCGATCATTACGACTGCCAACAACTTTCGTCAGTAGCTTACTTATCATTTTGTGCCTATCTCATGTTGTTTGGCTTGAAGCCTTCTCAATGCTTTCTCGTTTAGACCGATTAGTCTCATTTAAAACAAGAACTCTGAAAAATATTCTATTGGTCAGATACTTTTTCTATTGAACAAATATTATTCTGTGGACCAGATACTATTCTATGAACCAGATATTGTGGCTAGCCTGATGAAATTCAAGTTATGTTTAAAAAGATCTCATCATATTAAGGGATAAATCGATTTATTCCATCAGCAATTAGATTATTTTGACTCAGATAGAGTTTTTTTGTTCACAATGCTCAGTAAACAAACAAGTTTACTCAATATTTGTCTTCAATAATGATGTTGTAGATCATCAAATCCGGCAATTGAGCGTTATTGTCATCGATAAGTGACAATTGTTGCCGCTTTTTAATGTTGATTAAGACTGGCTCATAACGGTAGCAATTATATAGGAAAAATAATTGGTAAAAAATTAAGTAAAAAAAACCAGACTAAAAGTCTGGTTTTTTACAAATGATGTAAAAGTATTTTTGTTTATGCTAGAACCATATTTGGTTCGACAAAAGCAACAGGCGAGCCAGCTTCTTCTTCAAAGGTTGCCCATTCCCACGCTTCTTGATCGGCAAGAACGGCACGTAATAGTTGATTATTTAGCGCATGGCCAGATTTATAAGCGCGAAGCTCTCCAACAATGCTATGACCACACATATACAGATCGCCAATAGCATCCAATACTTTATGTGTTACGAACTCATTATCAAAACGAAGACCTTCTTCATTAAGAATACGGTATTCATCAAGGACGATTGCACAATCGAAACTACCACCTAAACACAGATTTTGAGATTGGAGGTACTCAATATCATGCATAAAACCGAACGTACGCGCACGCGATATATCTTTAATAAAGGCATGAGTCGAAAAGTCGAATAGAAGGTGCTGTTCATCTGCATCAATCGCAGGGTGCTCAAATTCTATTTCGAAATCCATACGGAATCCGTTATAAGGCACAAGTTCAGCCCATTTATCGCCATCGGTAAAACGCACTGGTTTTTTGATACGAATGAACCGCTTTGGTGCATTCAATGTTTCTATACCAGCAGATTGCAATAAATAAACAAATGGGCTTGCGCTGCCATCCATAATAGGAATTTCCGGCGCATTGACTTCAACGATAACATTGTCGATACCCATGCCAGCCAGTGCTGCATTTAAGTGCTCAACAGTCGAAATTCGTACGCCTTCATCATTAACAAGAGCGGTACACAGCATGGTATCACGCACAGACGAAGGGTCTGCTGGGAAATCAACCGCAGGGTTAAGATCGGTACGACGATAGATAACACCTGTGTTGGCAGCTGCTGGACGCAAGGTAAGCGTAACTTTACGTCCGGAGTGCAAACCAACCCCAGTTGTTTTTACGATTTCTTTCAGAGTACGTTGTCTGATCATCTACCTTGCCTCTAGTTAGTGTTATTTATCACTGCCAGTGATAAAACTGACCGCGGATACTACCACAAACTAGACCTTTGTCAAATTTATAGTCTATTTCTTAGTCAGCTTGGCGACGAAGAAATGCGGGAATATCCAAGTAACCACTTTCTTTATCCGTCTTAGGAGCCGCGCTTTGGCTTGCATTACCGCTTGCTTGTGACGAGCTATTTGCCTCTGAATGACTACTAGCTTGTGCATGCGACTGACTACTATTTGACGTTGTTGATTGTTGTGGCTTTAATTCTTCTTTTTGATGCAAAACCTGTGCCGTTTTATCTTCAACTTTGGCGGCTATAGGTTGAGCATTTGCTGGTTTCGGTTTTGCTGCCGAGCCAGCGACTAATGTCATTTCAGGTTTTCTTTCTGCGCCAATGCCTGTTGCAACTACGGTTACACGGAACTCTTCACTCATATCAGGGTCAAGAGAAGTACCGATTACTACAGTTGCGTTATCTGAGGCAAACGCTTTTACTGTATTACCAACGGTTTCGAATTCGTCTAAACGCATATCTAGACCAGCGGTAATATTAACTAACACACCACGAGCACCTGATAAGTCGATATCTTCGAGTAAAGGGGAAGATATTGCCGCTTCAGCAGCAAGTTCTGCACGCTCTTCACCACTACCAACTCCGCTGCCCATCATCGCATGACCCATTTCAGACATTACGGTTCTTACATCCGCAAAGTCGACGTTAATCATGCCTGGTCGCGTGATAAGCTCCGCGATCCCTTGAACTGCATTTTTTAGTACATCGTTTGCATAACCAAATGCTTCAAGCAAGGTTACGCTTCGACCATATACTTTAAGTAATTTTTCGTTCGGAATTGTTATCAAAGAGTCAACATGTTTAGAAAGTTCTTCAATTCCTTGCTCTGCAAATGCTAGACGCTTTTTACCTTCAAAGCCAAATGGCTTTGTTACTACGGCAACGGTAAGGATATTTAGTTCCTTTGCTACTTCAGCAATAACCGGTGCAGCACCAGTACCTGTGCCCCCACCCATTCCGGCAGCGATGAATACCATATCGGCACCATTAAGCACTTCTTTAAGTTTTTCTTTGTCTTCCAGAGCGGAATCACGACCAACTTGAGGATTAGCACCCGCTCCTAACCCTTTGGTAATATCACCACCGATTTGGATAACACTACTAACACTGGCTTTACGCAATGCTTGAGCATCAGTGTTGACACTAATAAACTCAACGCCCTCTATAGATTCACGAACCATGTGCTCTAACGCGTTACCGCCACCACCACCAACACCAACGACCTTAATTACTGCATCGTCAGACATTTCCATCATCGGCTCAAACATGTGTTATCTCCGCTTTTCCTGCTCTCAGGTTAAAACTCATTTTGTATCCAATTACGCATTCTACTAAAAACTGAGGCAAATGAGGAACGTTTTGGTTCACTATATTCACCATCATCATTAATTTGACTATCTTTTGCGTAATGAAGTAATCCAACAGCCGTAGAATTATACGGCTCTTTAACGTAATCAGTAAGCCCACTGACTTCTAAAGGCTTACCTACTCGAACTCGGTTAGCACCAAAAACACGTTCAGCACATTCAACCATTCCTTCCATTTGCGAAGCACCACCGGTTAAGACAACACCAGCAGCAAGGTGATGTTTAATACCATCATCTCTTAGCTTCGCTTGCACGGTATTCATTGACTGATTAATAAAGCCCATTAATTCAGCGTACCGTGCTTCAATAACGCCAGACAATTCTTGACGTTTTAAGATTCTCGAAGGTCTACCACCAACACTTGGTACATTTACTGTATCATCTTTGCTGACTAATTCGCCAAGTGCACAACCATACCTAACTTTTATTTCTTCTGCATCACCAACAGGCGTACCAAAAGCGAAAGCAATGTCACTGGTTACAGAGTTACCCGCATAAGAAAAAACCTCTGTATGTCTTAGAGCGCCACCAGTCCATATTGAAACGTCCATAGTGCCAGCTCCGATATCAACTACGCAAACTCCGAGTTCTCTTTCATCTTCGGTTATGACAGCATTGCTTGATGCCAAACCAGAAAATACCAGTTGTTCTACTTTTAAGTTGCATCGTTCAACCGCTTTTATAATATTTCTCGCCATATCGTTGTGGCAAGAAATAAGATGAACGCTGACTTCCATCCGAACACCAGACAAACCTAATGGGTTTTTTATGCCTTCTTGATAGTCAATCGTAAACTCTTGTGGGATAACATGCAAAATTCGCTGTTCTTCACCAATTTTTATCGATTTAGCGGTATGGATCGCTCTGTCCATATCATCTTGAGATACTTCTTCGTCGGCAATAGTACCCATGCCTTTTTCTATACGGCTAGCAATATGTTTACCTGAAATAGATAAATACACACTGCTGATATTACACTCAGCCATCAATTCGGCTTGGTCGATTGCTCTTTGTACTGACTTAACTACCGACTCAAGGTCGTTAACACCGCCTTTATCCATGCCTCTGGACGGGCTACTTCCCGCACCGATTATGTTGACTTGACCATCGGGAAGTACTTCCCCAACTAATGCAGATACACTTGCAGTGCCAATATCTAGGCCAACGATAATATTGTCGTCTGCATTTCTAGTCATTTATTCTCTCTTGTTCTAAATCATCTTCAGGAAACCAACCCACCGCAGCTCCTGTATCATATCTAAGATCTATATAACTCACTCGTTGAGTCTCGTCACCTAAACGGTGATACAAAGACAAAAACCGTTCAAGCCTTTCATCCAATGAATCTTTACCTAATTCTAGTCGAATACCATTATCTAGTATAATTTGCCAAGCATGGCGGTCATTCAGTACTAGCGAAGATATATGTAACCCTAACGGTACAAACAATGGGCTAATTTTATGCCATGTAGCAAGCACTTCTCTATTACTGCCTGAAGGCCCATAAAGTTTAACTTTATCTTCTTTCAATTCTGCCACGTCGGCTTTAAATACATCACCAGATAGGTTTAATAATGCGTTTCCATTCCAAATAGCAGACGCTTTATGCTCAACTAAATAAACTTTAATTAAGTCAGGCCACTGCTTACGAATAGAAACCTGCGCTACCCAAGGTAACTCAGTAATAGTTTGTTGTAATTCATCCACATTTTGTGACATGAATGTACCAATACTATCCATATTACTCAGTGCAAGTTGTATATCTTTGCCTGAAATATATTCGAGTTCACCTTGCAATATCAATTTTGAAAGGGGAAGACGTTGTTCATCTAACATCCAACTAAAAGTAAGATGTAATAAAAAGCCGATGGAAAATAATACTAGCAGTAAGAACATGCTTCCAATAGCATGCTTTTTGATTTTTTTTACATACTTCTGATCAACTCTATATTCAGAAGTCATTTCGCTTACTGCTCTATTCATAAATATAACGTTTTTCACACTAACAAGTTAACCTCTTTTTACAAAGAGTCTAATTTATTAATGCATCCATTCTAGCAATCAAATTATACTTAGCCTTAGCAAAGTATCTACCCCTGCCGAATAATATTCGACTAAAAAACCATAAATCATATCATTTTAATCAGAAATAAGATTACTTATTATTTCGCATGGCGTTTATATTTAATTTCAAACTCGCCAGTTGTTTCGCGACTTTTCCAACGTCACCCGCCCCTTGAGTCAAGACTAAATCACCATCTTTCATCAGATTTGCCAACACCGATGGCAAGGCTTCTTGATTAGCAACAAATACTGGGTCAATTTGGCCTCGAGTGCGTATCGTTCTGCATAATGACCGGCTGTCGGCTCCTTGTATTGGTTTTTCCCCAGCAGAATAAACATCTAGCATAATAAGTACGTCGACATTCTCTAATACATTGGCAAAATCGTCATATAAATCTCGAGTACGGCTGTAGCGATGAGGCTGAAAAATCATCACAAGCCTTTTGTCTCCCCACCCTGCTCTTGCGGCTTGAATCGTTACGTCAACTTCACTCGGATGGTGTCCATAATCATCCACTAACATAACGTTACCGTTACCTGTTTCAAACTCGCCTAAATGATCAAAACGACGACCAGTTCCTTCTGTACCGGCCATTGCTTTCATAATCGCGGTATCAGAAATATCATCTTCGGTGGCAACAGCAATCGCTGCTGTTGCGTTTAATGCATTGTGACGACCTGGAATATTTAGAGTAATATTTAGCGGCTCTTTTCCCGCTCGAATAACAGTAAATGTTCCTTGCTGACCTTGTTGTGAGTAATTTTCTAAACGAACATCAGCATCTTTAGAAAAGCCATAAGTAATAACTTGACGACTAATTTGTGGAATCAGTTCTCTAACAACAGGATCATCAATACAGACAATTGCTTGGCCGTAAAAAGGCAAATTATGTAAAAAATCGATAAAAGTTTGCTTAAGGACGGCAAAGTCACCACCGTAAGTATCCATATGATCAGCTTCAATATTGGTTACTATGCTGACCATAGGTTGAAGGTGTAAAAAAGACGCATCACTTTCATCTGCTTCTGCGATTAAAATACGGCTGGATCCTAAGCGTGCATTTGTTCCTGCACTTTTAACTAAGCCACCATTAACAAATGTAGGATCCATTCCAGCTTCAAAATATATTTGAGTAACTAATGCCGTGGTGGTTGTTTTACCGTGAGTACCGGCTACAGCGATACCATGACGAAAACGCATTAGCTCAGCCAACATTTCTGCTCGTTGAACAACAGGAATTCGCTTATTTTTTGCTGCGACGAGCTCGGGATTATCAGCTTTGATTGCGGTTGATACGACAACAACACTAGCCTTTTCAATATTTTTCTCTGAATGACCAAAGTAAATATCTGCCCCTTTACTACTTAGATTATCGGTAACCGCATTAGAAGCCAGATCAGAACCTGAAATTTGATAGCCTTCATTCAGCAACACTTCTGCAATGCCGCTCATTCCTGCACCACCAATACCCACAAAGTGGATACATTTTACGCGCCGCATTTCAGGGACAACTGCGCGAATTTTTAGTAAATCTTGAGTAGGGTCTAAGGTCATTACATTGTTCTCATTTTTCTGTTAAGGCTACAATTGCCTTAGCAACAATTTTATCCGCGTCTAGTTGAGCGGCTATTCTTGC
Source organism: Vibrio sp. TH_r3 (assembly GCF_033101115.1). Classification (NCBI taxonomy): domain Bacteria; kingdom Pseudomonadati; phylum Pseudomonadota; class Gammaproteobacteria; order Vibrionales; family Vibrionaceae; genus Vibrio; species Vibrio sp. TH_r3. The sequence goes on from NZ_JAWMPW010000007.1 coordinate 109,828, forward strand.
ATTCTTTGCCATGATTAAAAGTTGGCTTCTATCTAAAGACGACAACATATTAGTTAACTTTTCTACACTTAGATCGGGTTGTTCTATCATCTTTGCAGCACCACATGCGACCAAATGATCGGCATTAAGAGCTTGTTGTCGATCTTTATGCATAAAGGGGATAAAAATAGCCCCAACGCCTGCCGCAGAAACTTCTGATACTGTGAGTGCTCCGGAACGACAAACTAAAATATCAGCCCATTGATAAGCTGCTGCCACATCATTGATAAATTCGGTGACTTCTGCGTGGCTAACTTCGGCTTTATCATACGCTGCTTGTACCGTTTGTTGATTATTACTTCCAACTTGATGACAAACGACATAATCATTACCCAAATTTTTCATTACGTCCGGCATGGTAGTATTTAGAACTCTTGCTCCTTGACTACCACCCATAACCAAAATTCGTATTGGTCCACTTCTTTGTGACCATCTTTGCTGCGGCGACTCAAGTTGTACTACATCTTGTCTAACGGGATTGCCCACCACTTGCGCATGTTTAAATGCACCAGGAAACGCTTGGAATACTTTCTTAGCTATCTTTGATAGCCATTGATTAGTTAAACCTGCTACTGCATTTTGTTCATGTAGGACAACAGGAATACCACTTAACCAAGCTGCAATGCCTCCGGGACCACTGACATAGCCTCCCATTCCTAACACCACATCCGGTTGCCAATGATTAATATGTCGTTTTGCTTGTATAATGGCATTAATAATCTGAAAGGGCGCCTTAATAAGTTTTATTATTCCTTGGCCTCGCAATCCTTTAACTTTAATAAAGTCTATTTCAATACCGTGCTGAGGAACTAAATCTGCTTCCATTCGATCTGCAGTGCCTAACCAACGAATATCCCAACCTTCAAGCTGCAATTGTTTCGCGACTGCTAGTCCCGGAAATACATGACCACCGGTACCACCCGCCATAACCAATAATTTTTTGTTATTTTTCATTATATTATTCTTGGTCCTTAATAGATTATTGTTAGCTTTACTGCACGGTGCGTTTTCTTGACTGCTTTATCTATGTTGTATAATAGCGTGCTGTTGGGTTTGACTATTTGTATCTTCAATATCTTGTTGGCTATTATTGAACGACCCGAGCCGACGTTCATGATCAATACGCAATAAAATAGAAACAGCAATAGACATGGTAATTAAACTAGAACCACCATAACTAATCAAAGGAAGGGTTAATCCTTTAGTTGGGACAATACCTGCCGCAGCGCCTACATTAACCATAGATTGAAAAGCAAACCAAACACCAATACCAAACGCTAAATAACCGCCAAATTGTTCTCTGGATTCCAACGCTTTTTTACCAATTAAAATCGCTTTCACAACTAACGAAAAAATAAGGAGCAGCACTAACGTCACACCGACAAATCCTAGCTCCTCAGCAATAACAGCAAACACAAAGTCTGTGTGTGCTTCAGGTAAATATTCCAATTTTTGAATTGAATTGCCTAAGCCTTGTCCGAACCAATTACCACGCCCAAATGCCATTAAAGATTGAGTAAGTTGATAACCACTACCAAATGGGTCATCCCAAGGGTCTAAAAAAGACGTTATCCGCCTCATTCGATAAGGTTCAATAAAGATGAGTAGTGCAACCCCCGCGATACCCACCATCATTAGAGCAATAAATTGCCATAATTTAGCACCAGCAATAAACAGCATAGCGAACAGAGTTACCAGCATAACAACGACGGTGCCTAAATCCGGCTGCTTTAACAATAGAACGGCTAAAATGGCAAAAATAATTAACGGCTTGGCAAAACCATTAAAAAAAGTTTCTCTAACGGCTTCGCCTTTACGAACGAAGTAGCCCGCCATAAATATAAATAGAGACAGTTTTGCCAGTTCTGCGGGTTGCAAGTTAAATAAGCCAAGCGGTATCCAACGAGATGCGCCATTAACTGACTTACCAACAACCAACACGACTATTAGCAATAGAATGGAAAATGCGAGTAAGTGGTAGCTGTATTTGAGCCATTTTTCTATCGGAATATACAGAACAACCGCTGACGCTAAAATTGCGAGAACAACAAAAAAACCGTGCCGAAACATGAAATAAAAAGGCTGGTCAGTTAAGCGAGAGCTAATTGGAAATGATGCAGATGTCACCATGACTAAACCGGTCAGCATAAGACACAGAGAAATCCAGACCAACTGGCGGTCAAATAACGCATCTGGCGCATTAGAGCGACTGAGTTGTCGGATACTTTCCTTAATCATGGCAAACTTTGGCACTAATCACTCATCCTAAGCATTCTGTTTAGCTAATTGGGTAAACGCATCCCCTCTAGCCATAAAATTGTTGTATTGATCAAAACTAGCGCAAGCAGGTGAAAGCATAACCATATCACCTGATTGCAGAGTGGGCGCTATAGCCTGAACAATATCATCGATACGCTCCCAACGACTTGCTGAAGGATGCAACGACATAAACTGATCACCGTCTCTACCAAAGCAGTATAACTTCACATTTAACTTTGCTAATACAGGCGCCAATTCAGAAAAATCCGCGCCTTTTCCAACACCGCCAACAAATAAATGTAATGTACCTTGCAGATCCAGTCCTGAAAGTGCAGCTAATGTACTCGCTACATTCGTCGCCTTTGAATCATTGACCCACCGAATACCACGATTATCTACTACCACTTGGCATCTATGTGTCAACCCTGTGTAAGACTTAAGAGCTTCAAGAATATTTTGGTTATTTATACCAACACATGAAAGTAAAGCCAATACTGTCAATACGTTAGCTATATTATGCTGACCGACCAATGCCAAATCAGTCACAGGTAAAATAGGTTCACCAGAATTAGATAACCATTCCATACCATCAATCGACATGATACGAAACTGACCGGATTGTAAACCAAAACTGATAAGATTCTGTTGCGGGATTAACTCAATAGGATATGTTTCTTTATCTTCATGATTTACAATAATATTTTCAGCATTATCAAAAATTTTAAGCTTAGCCTGTTTATAAGACAGCATGCTTGGGTAGCGATCCATATGATCTTCAGAAAGGTTAAGAAATGCCGCTGCAATCAATGACAAACTGGATGTGGTTTCTAACTGAAAGCTGGAAAGCTCTAACACATAAAGGTCACGAGGTTCTATCAGCAAATCGAGAGCAGGGACACCAATATTACCACCAATAGCAACATCAATACCTGCTGCTTCTGCTAATACCCCTGTAAGATCCGTTACCGTACTTTTACCGTTAGAACCAGTAATGGCAATAACCGGAGCATTTACAGCCCAAGCGAAGAGCTCGATATCCCCAACTACTGGTATATTGGCTTGCAGAACTTGTTGAATTTCGCTGGTTGCTAGTGCAATACCGGGATTAACCACCACTAAGTCAGCAGCTAGCAACCATTCGGAATTCCAATTACCTGTATGTAACGGAATGCTCTTATCTAATTCTCTACGGCCTGGTGGTTCTTCTCGTGTATCAATAACCTTAATATTTAACGATTTATTTAATCTAATAAGGTAATTAACAACCGATAGACCGGTAACACCAAGCCCAACTACAACAACATTGTTAATATCGTTCCAACGATCCATTTTTATCGAACCTTCAGTGTTGCCAACCCAATTAACACCAGAACGATAGAGATAATCCAAAACCGAACAATAACTCTCGGTTCTGGCCAACCTTTTAATTCATAGTGATGGTGAATGGGGGCCATTCTAAATACTCTCTGCCCGCGAATTTTATATGAACCAACTTGTAATATGACCGATAAAGTTTCCATTACAAAAACCCCACCCATAATAACAAGAACAAATTCTTGTCGAACTAATACAGCAATCGTGCCTAACGCGCCACCTAAAGCAAGTGAACCAACATCGCCCATAAAGACTTGTGCTGGGTAGGTATTAAACCATAAAAAACCTAACCCAGCTCCGACCATCGCGGTGCAAACAACCACTAATTCACTAGCTAGAGGAACATGAGGAATATGTAAGTACTGTGAAAAATTGACGTTACCTGTTGCCCATGCTATTGCAGCAAAACCAGCAGATACTAATACGGTAGGCATAATAGCCAACCCATCAAGCCCATCAGTTAAATTAACAGCATTACTGGTTCCAACAATAACAAAGTAGGTTAGTACAATATAAAACAGACCTAATTGTGGCATGACATCTTTAAAAAACGGCACCACAAGTTGTGTTGCTACCGTGTCTTTACCGTGCGCATAAAGTGCAAATGCTACCACTAACGCGATCGCTGATTGCCAGAAGTATTTCCATCTAGCAATTAATCCAGCAGGATCTTTTCTCACTACTTTACGGTAATCATCAACGAAACCAACGACACCATAACCAAGTAAAACCGAAATAACAGCCCAAACATAAATATTAGTAAGATCAGCCCAAAGTAAAACGGTAACTAAGATAGAGGCCAAAATCATAACCCCTCCCATCGTTGGAGTTCCGCGTTTACTAAAATGAGATTCAGGCCCATCGTTTCTAACAACTTGACCAATTTGCAATAACTGCAATCGCTCAATTAATTTAGGTCCCATCCATAAAGATAAACTTAACGCTGTAATAACACTTAGTATAGAGCGAAAAGATAAGTACTCGAATAATCGAAAAAACGAGAAATATGGCTGTAATAAATCAGCAAGCCAGATGATCATTTATGCTTCTCCTTTAAAGCTTCAGCCACAATACTCATTCGAGCACCGTTCGCACCTTTAATTAACACCGTATGAACTTGTTCCGTTGTATCTTGCAATTGTTGATTTAGATACTCGATTAATTCATCGTGTGTTGAAAAATGTAGGCCATGGCACAATTTGCTAATCACCTTCGCATCTTCACCGAAGGTAACAACATGTTCAAAATTAAATTGAGCTGCATATTCCCCGAGTTGGCGATGAAGTTCAAGACTTTCTTGACCTAACTCAGCCATGTAGCCAAGAACTAACCAACGCGTACCCTTAAAGGTAGAGAGTAAATCTACTGCAGCATTCATCGCAGGAACACTGGCGTTATAACTATCATCAATAAGCGTCAACTTATCGTGTAAGGGCTTAACTTCAACACGACCGTGAACATTAACAACCGTACCTAATCCATTAACAACGCTTTGTAAGGTTGCGCCAAATTCAATCGCTAACGCAGCCGCAGCGAGTGCGTTAGCAACATTATGTCGACCAATAACAGATAGCCGAATTTTACATTCACCAATAGGAGTGTGCATTATAAAATGGGCGTAACCCAAATGATCTAATTGAATATCTTTTGCGTAATAATCCGCTTGAGAATTCAATTCAGAAAATGATTTAACTGTTTTATTCTCAAGGACGCTTTGCCATAAACTGCCGCCTTGGCTGTCTAAATTCAAAATAGCGATTCCAGTAGAAGGTAGGCCTTCGAATATTTCTCCTTTAGCCTTTTTAACACCATCGATAGAACCAAAACCTTCTAAATGGGCGGCTGCAACATTATTAACTAATGCAACACTAGGCTTTACCAACTGAGTGGTATAGCTAATTTCACCAATATGATTAGCGCCTAACTCTATCACGGCGTAGTCATCATCAGGCTGACTGCGTAATAACGTTAATGGGACCCCTATTTCATTATTAAAATTGCCAGCCGTTGCGAGTACTTTGCCAGTTAAGCTTAAAATAGAACAAACCATTTCTTTCACTGTGGTTTTACCGCAACTCCCTGTTATTGCCAGTGTTTTAACATCACATTGCTTATGTACCCAAGCAGACAGCAAACCAAGTGCCTGTTTAGTGTCTTTGACAATAATTTGCGGTAATTCAATATCCAATTTTTTTTCAACTAATAGCGCACCTGCACCATTTTCTTGCGCAACATGGCAAAAGTCATGCGCATCGAAATTATCTCCAACTAATGCGATAAACAACGCACCATGATTAATGCTTCTTGTGTCTGTAGAGACAGAATCAATGGTTACATTTCTTCCTATTATCTCAGCATCAAGAGCTTGAGCAATAGTAAATACAGAAGTAGAAATCATGATTTTATTCCTAATATCTTCAAAGCGGATTCTCTATCTGAATAATGAATCGTTTCGCCGTTTAGAACCTGATAATCTTCATGTCCTTTGCCTGCCAGAAGAATAATATCATTCTGACTAGCTTGATGACTTGCGGCTTGTAAGGCTTGATATCTATCATGTATAACCAAGGCATTGTCTGGTTTGTTCATGCCAGCCAATAGATCATTCATAATCATTGACGGATCATCACTGCGAGGATTGTCATCAGTCAAAATCACTTTATCGGCTAACCTTTCAGCAATCTTTGCCATCATAGGTCGTTTACCCGTATCTCTTTCGCCACCACACCCAAAAATAACCCAGAGTTGCCCCGAACAATGTACACGCAGAGCGGCAAGTGCTTTTTCTAACGCATCGGGGGTATGTGCATAGTCGACAACAATTTTCGCTTTATGCTGCACTTGAAATAGTTCCATTCTGCCAATTACGGGCTGTAAATTTGATGACTGACTCAATAATTCATCTTTGTCAAAGCCTAGTGATAATAAGGTGGCCAAACTCAGCAGTAAATTTGACGCATTAAAATCGCCAATTAATGATGCTGTAAAGTGCCCTTTTCCCCAATAACCATCAAACCAAACTGTAATACCTTTCTCTGTATATTCGAGCTTATCTGCCCATAAACTTAGTTTTCGTTCTATTTTTCCTTTGAGAGAAACAGCAATTGCATTAGGTAATGAAGCTAACCATCTTGCTCCAACCTTATCGTCAGCATTAATGATCGCTCGTTGACAATCGTGCTCAGTGAATAAAGTTAACTTTGCCTGTGCGTAGGCCTCCATCGTACCGTGATAATCCAGATGATCTCGGCTCAAATTGGTAAATATTGCGGCAGAAAATGGTAAGGTTTTAACTCGCCCTTGAACCAATCCGTGAGAAGATATTTCCAGCATGGCATAACGAGCACCTAAATCTGACAACTCAGCTAATGTTCGATGAATATCGATTGCACTGCCCGTTGTGTTACTGGAAGAACGTAAATCATTTAAAAAACCGTTACCTGTTGTTCCCATCACGGCTGCACGTTGGTCAAGCAATTCAATCCACTGAGCTATTATCTGCGTAATGGTCGTTTTACCATTGGTTCCTGTCACCCCAACAAGTTTAGAATCGCTATGATAAAGACGAGCAGACAATTCAGACAAAATATAATTTAGTTGCTCAATGTAAATAATAGGACAACTAGAATCGACATCAATAAAGCCATGTGAATGCATATTATCAGCTTGAGCAATAACCGCTACCGCACCATTTTCGATAGCATTATTGATAAATAATCGTCCATCAATGGCGTGCCCTTTAATGGCAATAAAAATATCACCTGAAACAACTTTCCTGCTATCTAATTCAAGATTACTCACGGCTATCTTGCGTAAAATAGCTTGCTGGTTGTCAGATATTAACGACTCGAACCAAGGGGACAGCAACGACATTAAACTTTGCTTGTTCAGCATAAAGTTTACCTTTCAATTTTATTATTTTAGTAAGATGACCCAACCCATTAGACTATTTGGCATCTGGCGGGACATTTAAAATTTGTAATGTTGATCTCATCACATCAGAAAAAACAGGACCTGCGACGGTACCACCGTAATATTGATCGCCTTGCGGTTCATTAACCACGACGACCATCGCCACTTTGGGATGACTAATGGGTGCGACTCCCGCGACAATAGCTACATATTCGTCGCTGTACCCACCAGCAATCGCTTTACGTGATGTGCCTGTTTTCGCCGCAATACGGTAACCAGGAACTGCAGCTCTTGTTGCTGTACCACCTTGTTGAGTCACACCTTCTAGCATCTCTAAAACATATTTGGCGTTTTGTTCGCTGATCACTCTCTGAGAACGTTCAAATTTATTGTCATTAATTATATGCAATGAACGATAAAGACCGTGGCTGCCTAACGTTGCGTAGGCATGAGCCAGTTGAATAGGTGTCACCGCTATTCCATAACCGAAAGCCAATGTTGCTATTTCAAACTTTGACCATCGCCGACGATCCGGGAATAAACCTTGGGTTTCTCCCACTAAATCAATGCCACTCAACGAGCCAAACCCAACCGAACTGTACATACCTAACAAGGCATTTAGTGGCATATCTAAAGCAAGTTTAGCAACACCAATATTGCTCGATTTTTTTAGAATAGTCGCGAGATCAGCTTTGCCAATTTTGGAGCTATCTCGAACTCGGCTACCACCAATTTGCATTATGCCCGTTCCGGTATCTATTACCGTATCAATATCTGCAGAACCATTTTCTAAAGCAGCTAGAACCACAAAAGGTTTCATTGTTGAACCCGGCTCTAATGAATCGGTAATCGTCCGGTTTCTCATTTTGAAACTTTGTAGTTGTTCTTTATTGTTCGGGTTATAAGAAGGAGCATTGACCATTGCTAGCACTCCTCCAGTATCAACATCTAATATAATGACGGAACCAGACGTCGCTCGATAATCTGCAACCGCTTGCTTAATCGCTTGATAAGCAATGGCTTGTAGACGCTGATCTATCGTTAACTGAATAGGGTTGCCTTCTTTTCTTTCATTCAGAGCAATATTTTCGACCACTCGGCCATAACGATCTTTGCGGATCGTTTTTTTGCCTGCTTCACCGGTCAAATATGAATCATAGCTTCTTTCTACGCCTTCCAGACCATGATCATCAATACCAGTCACCCCTATAACATGGGCGCTCACTTCTCCAGTAGGGTAATATCGTCGAGATTCACTATTCAAGCCAACGCCAGCAAGTTTCAATTCACGAATGTAATTTGCCATCGCAGAACTAACCTGCCGCTGTAAGTAGATAAAGCGACGTTTCTTATTTTTCTCTATTTTTTGAAGGAGTTCTTCTCGCTTGATTCCAAGAACATCGGCCAAAGCATACCAACGATCTCGCTCTTCAAACCCACCGGCTTTAAAAATAGCAACAGGATCAGCCCAAACGGCTTGAACTGGCACACTAACAGCAAGCTGTTCATCATTTCTATCTGAGATAATACCTCGAGCAGAAGGGATAGATTTAACACGAACGGAGCGCATATCCCCTTGCTTAACAAGATCATCCGGCTCGATTACTTGAATATAAGCTACACGTGCAATAAGAGCAGAAAAAATAATGAACACAAAAGCAATAACAAGATAAAACCGCCAAGGAATAAGCAGAATATCTTCTTTTTTCTCAACTCTTTTATTAGCGACTTTCTTTTTAGCCGGACTTTTCGCTCGCTTTACCACTTTCTTAGTATTCATTGGGAAGAAATCACCACTTCTTTGTCCCCATCTGGACGTTTCATCTCAAGATCATCAATCGCCATTTCTTGAACTCGGCTATGTTCCGCCAACGCATTTTCTTCCAATATTAAATTTCGCCACTCATTATCAAGACGCTCACGCTCTTCATAAGCTTGATCTTTGGCTGAAATAGATTGACGAGTTTGATGGGTATTGAAAACAATACCCATAGCTATCGCAAATATGATTATTAGCAATATAAAAGGAATTGGGCCCACTGTAATAATGTCTTTGCCAATGAGCTTGGTTAGGCTAGGCTTGTGCTCCATTATAGTTTTTCAGCAATCCTTAACATTGAGCTACGTGAACGGTTATTAACTTCAATTTCATCACTCGACGGTTTTATTGCTTTGCTCACAGTTTTTAACGCAGCACTGCCTAATGCGTTAATTTGTTGTTCAGTTAGAGGAATGCCATGCGGTACTTCCGGTCCTCGGCTCTCTTTGCGCATAAATCGCTTCACCATACGATCTTCTAGTGAGTGGAAACTAATCACTGATAATCGACCTTTAGGAGCTAAAACACTCAACGCACCCTTTAAGGCTAAATCGATCTCTTCAAGTTCACTATTAATATAAATTCGGATAGCTTGAAAACTTCGTGTCGCTGGATGTTTCTTTTTTTCTCGAGAGGGAGATACATCAGAAATCAGTTTAGCTAAGTGACTGGTGCGAGTTAGAGGATCTTTTTGTTCATCTTCTCGATGAGCGACAATCGCTCGAGCAATACGTCGGGCAAATTTTTCTTCTCCAAACTCTCTTAATACCCAGGTAATATCATCAAGTTCCGCTTCAAGTAACCATTGAGCAGCGGATATTCCACTCGTCGGGTCCATTCTCATATCTAATGGCCCATCTTTCATAAAACTAAAGCCACGTTCCGCATCATCAAGCTGAGGCGAGGAGACGCCCAGATCAAGAAGAACACCGTCTACTTTACCAACCAGATCAAATTGTGCAGCGTAATCCGCAATACCTGAAAACGGACCATGAATAATAGTGAACCGAGGGTCATCAATCTTTTTTGCTTCCGCTATTGCAGTAGGATCTCTATCAATACTGTATAAACGACCGTTTTCTCCTAGCTTAGAGAGAATATTTCGACTGTGCCCTCCTCGCCCAAATGTTCCATCGATGTAGATGCCATCAGGCTTAATGGCAAGTCCCTCAATAGATTCATTAAGCAATACAGAAATATGTTGGAATGGTTCAGTCATGTTAAGTGCTCTTATCCTTAGGCTTCAATTTGAAGTGTTAACGCTATAGTGTACCGAATTGCAGCCTTCTCGCCAGCAACAATCTTTCAATTCTGGTGTAATCTTAGAAAAAAACCTTAAATACCCTCATTTCTATACTTACTCGAGAGTTAAATAAGCATATTGTGCCGTTCATTAAGCCAATTAGTTATCCGACAACAACAGCGAGAATGTCAAGCGATAAAAGCAGAGATGTTGGTTTGTTTATATTCAATTCAAAGGGTAGAATCAGCAGGTTGCAAAGGAGATATTTTTTGAGTTCAAAATTCACATTTTACGCATGGGAAAAATCCCTAAAATCAGCTGATGAAAAGTTGGTATTACTCAAATTAGCCGATATGGCTGATAATGAAGGTATGGTCTCATTTGAATTAAACAGTATCGCTGAGGAATGTTTATCGAATGAGTTTGGACTAGCCAACACACTAATGTCTATTGCTAACCAAGGCTTGATTGAAAAAACGCATGTAGAAAGACGAGCAGGAAAAGAGATTCATCACTTCAAGTTATTACTTTCTGATACGGTTGAATTACAAGTATTCACTCCTACTGAGATAGTGCAAAACGCCCCAGCAACAATAAAACCAATCGACCAATCTCCCGCACCGCACTGGACAAGTCGCTCTTTTGGGCTTTACAACATACCAGCGGCAAGTAGAGAAATTATTTGGCAAAAATTTGCACGAGAAAATAATATTCAAACCACCAACTTAACTCGACTTGAACGCGATTTTGATAATTGGTTAGATCACGCCAAACAAGCAGGTGGTCTAAGTGAATTTATTGGCGATAAACCCACTACCTTTAAGCGCAGTAATGCAAGCCAGCCTAAAGCCGCCAATGGCGGAGGTTATTTATCAACCCATGATCTTGATGAAAACTCTCTCCCCGACTGGGCACAACAAACTCTTTTACATGGCGGGTTACAAACCGATCCCGTATTGTTTTGGGAAAAATTTGTGGTTTACTATAAATCCAGAGCAAACGAATATATTTCCAAAACTCAGTTACTCAATAAATTACGCTACTGGATCGTCAATGAGAAACAATCTGCCGCAAATAGAAAGCAAGCGGAAGAACGTAGGCAACAAGCATATCAAACCAATAGTACGCAAAAAAAAGCGCTTAGTCCTTCTGAAGAATTCAGGGAATACTTGCGAGCACAAGGTAAAAAGCCTAATTTTTAGTCGTAAGGTCGCGACATCCAAGTCACTCAATACCGTTTATGGATAAAAATATGAAAAAGCCACAAAAACCAGAAAATATTGATTTTTCCGCGATGGAAAAAAAATTACGTGAACTTGGTATTGATAATGGCATTGAACATCTTAGTGAAAATCAAACCACAAGAAATACGCCTACAACTTCTAAGTCTAGCTCAACGTCAACTTCTGGAATAGCTCCTGCTCCACGAACGACTTCTGTTGCCCGAACAAAGAAAATGGCAGAACAAGCACGCCAAGTACCACAAAAATTAGCCATTAAAGATGATACAGAGCGCCTTCCTAGTGATTGGTGTAACTATGTATTTGGTACGTTACTCAGTATCTATGAATCTACTTGGATAAAATCCTATGGTGGCCGTCCTACTGGCCGATTTTTGGACTTTGCTGACAGCCTGACAGAAGAAGAGCTAATGCGAATTATTCAGCATTGTCGTGAACGTTTGCAAGCAGGAGAAACTTGGCCACCTATAATGGGAGAGCTGACCATTTTAAAAAGTCAGCCAACAGGCTCTGAACTCATGGATGCACAAATGAGAGTCATTAATAAAGAACCACAAAATCCAGTAGAAAAATGGATTATACAAAATAAAGGTTTCGAATTACGCCGACTACCTCAATCTCAGTTAGCAAGACGCTTTAAAGAGTTTTATCTTGAAGCAACCAAACTGCAAGAAAAAGGCAAACTAAGAACGGAGATGCCAAAAGCGCTTGCCCCCCATTCTGTTAAAAACTTAAACGACCAGAAACTAGAAGAATACGTACAAACCCATGGAAGACAAATTAACCCACGTATCCAACAAATTATAGACAGCAAAAAAGACACTGAGTAAAGAATCATTAAATGTTGCTAGCTGAGCAAAGATAATGTCATAGTAATAAGTGAGTTAGACGTTAGTTATTTCACAATGATAATTAGTTGAATACCTATAAAAATCAACAATAAAAAAGCCTCGCATAATGCGAGGCTTTTTTATTTACCAATAGGTGGAGCTAACTTGTAAGCCGGGTTCTGTATCCGCTTTCGCGGTGATAGCCATTCGTCTAGGCCAGCAATCGCTCACTGGCTCAAGCAACCTACCCGCTCCCTAACACGAGCCGCGCTATGTGGAAGCCTATTTGGTCTTGCTCCGGGTGGAGTTTACCTTGCTACGAACTGTTGCCAGACGCACGGTGCGCTCTTACCACACCCTTTCACCCTTACCTGTTCAACCTTTTCTTGCGAAAAGTATTGCCATCGGCGGTCTTCTCTCTGCTGCACTTGTCGTGGGCTTGCGCCCCCCAGGTGTTACCTGGCACCCTGCTCTATGGAGCCCGGACTTTCCTCCCCTTCGTCAGTCTCCACAGGATAAACCGTAGGACATCAACGAAGCAGCGACTACCCAGTCAACTCCGGCGCGGATTGTAGCGGAACCCATCAGAGATGTCGAGCGATAGCGTATCTAATTGCTCCAAGCATTCATTTAACTCTACACTCGATTAAAATATTCGCTATGAATTTAAATTCTCTAAGCCCCATTTATAGAGATCATTCTTTTTTAACCCATGTAGCTGAGCCGCTATTGCGGCTGCTTTTTTTAATGGTAATTCTGAAACCAGTGCCTTGATCAGGCGAATTGCCTCAAGTGGGATTTCATCTTTAGCCTGCTCTCTGTAGCCATGAATTAACAAAACCATTTCACCCCTTTTGCGATTTGAGTCTTCTTCTATCCAGGAAATGAGATCAGCCAAAGGCATACCTTGTATGGTTTCAAATGTTTTCGTTAACTCGCGTGCTAATACGACTTGTCGATCAGGGCCTAATACTGCCAGCATATCTTGCAATGAATCCATAATACGGTGAGGTGATTCATAAAAAATACAGGTGCGTTCTGCTCGTTCAATTTCTTTAAACTTATCTTGACGCCCTTTGCTTTTAGCAGGAAGAAAACCTTCAAAACTAAAACGATCAGACGGTAAACCAGAGGCACTTAATGCTGTTACGAAAGCACAAGCACCAGGAAGAGGAACAACTTTAACACCCGCTTGACGACATTGATTGACTAAATGGTATCCTGGATCACTAATAAGAGGTGTTCCTGCATCCGAAACAAGTGCTATTGTTTGTCCTTTCAGTAATCTTTCAACTAGCATTTGCGCTTTTTGTTGTTCATTATGGTCGTGTAATGCAATAGTTTTAGTTGAAATATTAAAGTGAGCGAGTAACTTTCCTGTATGTCGAGTGTCTTCAGCAGCAATGACATCCACGCAGGACAAAACCTCGATGGCTCGCTGAGTTATATCACCCAAATTACCAATTGGGGTGGGTACAATGTAGAGAGTTGGGATCTCTGACGGAAAAGTTTTGTTATCTGTCATTTGTTTACCATCACTTCAGCGATTAATATAGAGATAATTTTACACATAGTTGAATAAAAATTTATGGCTAGAAAGAACCAGCAGCAGATAAGTGTAACACGCCTTGTAACTTCAATTGCACTAGCAATTACTCTTGCAGCGTGTTCTTCTCAATCTAACGTTTCTAATAACGTTGATATCACGACCGATCCCACTTTGACAGCACAAGCTTATACCGTCAAAGCTGATTCACTACAAGGCAGTATTCAAAATGACTGGCTTATTATGGCGCTGAAAGCAGCGATACAAGAAGGTGATTTAGAACGTAGCAATCTTTTGATCATGCGTTTAGACAAACAGCAACTATCCGAAGTGCAACAAGCCGAGCTCTTATTGGCGAAAGCCGAATATAACATCGAGCAAGGTCAACCAACAATTGCTCTGGAACAACTTACCTTTCCTCAATGGTGGAAGTTACCTTCTCAGCAATGGAAAGATTATCATCAACTGCGTGCCCAGTTGCTGACTCAACAAAAAGATTATATTAATGCTAGTCGAGAATATATCTTTATAAACCAGTTGGATTCTCAAGAGCAACCAGCAGAATTAGCTGAAAAAATTTGGATGAATTTATCTCAATATTCACAATATGAGATAAATTCCATCACGCCATTGGACAACGAAGCCGATTTGCAAGGATGGCTTCAACTTGTTACCTACATGAAGACGCTCAATACTAATATTCCACAGTTAAAAGGTGCATTAGAGACATGGTTAATCGATAACCCAATGCATTTAGCGGCTACTTATTTACCTAGTGATATTCAAGCTATTCTTGATCTAGATATTGTTCAACCTCAGAACACCGCTTTGTTACTACCGATATCAGGTAAGTATGAAACACAAGCAAAACTGGTTCGTGATGGTTTTTTAATGGCATTAATGAATGATGCTGAACGTAGTGAAGATGCGACTCTTTCTATTATTGATACCAATAAAACGAGCAATGCAGAAATTGAGAAAATGCTAGATAACAAACAAATTGATTTTATTGTTGGACCACTAATTAAAGATGAAATTGAAGCGATAACTGCATTACAAGCAAACAAAATTGAGCCAGTTCCAATGCTTGCTCTTAACTTTCCTAGTGAGATTGAACTCAATTCTACTATTTGCTACTTAACACTATCTCCAGAACAAGAAGTTCAGCAAGCTGCAAAATACTTGTTTGCCCAAGGGTTTAAGTTTCCATTAATTTTAGCCCCCAAAGGTTCGTTAGGGGAGCGGGTCGCTATTGCTTTTCAAAATGAATGGAAAAAATACAGTAACAATCAAGCTGTAGTAAGTTATTTTGGAACCACTGCCCAACTGCAACAAGATATTAATTCTGTATTAGGTATAAAAGAGAGCCAAAGTCGAATAGCGCAAATGGAAAATCTAGTAGGAATGCAATTGGAGCATCAAGCTAGGAGTCGAAGAGATATTGATTCAATGTATATCATATCAAAAAGCTCGGAACTCACTCTAATAAAACCTTTTATAGAAGTGGCGATCAATCCAGAAGTCAGCCCCCCTAAGCTGTTTGCAAGTTCAAGAAGTAATAATGGCGGTCAACGCCAATTTGAAGATTTATCCGGCGTGATCTTTAGTGATATTCCTATGCTAATTGAGAGTGACAATATATCAAATAGACAAATTGATGAAATTTGGCCAGATCAAAGTAACGCGCAAAAACGTTTACAAGCATTAGGCATGGATGCTTATAAACTGATCAATGAATTACCGCAAATGAAAGTAATTCAAGGTCTCAAAGTGCCGGGACAAACGGGTGAACTTAGTATTGATGAGAACTGTGTTGTTCAAAGAGAACTAAGCTGGGCGGAGCATAATGCTCTTTAATAAAAGAGCCGTTGGCAATCATTATGAATCCTTGGCAAATAAATATCTTATTGGTCAAGGATTAGCTTTAATTGAGCGTAACTTTACAACTAAATTTGGCGAAATAGACTTAATTATGCAGGATAATGAGGCCATTGTTTTTGTCGAAGTTAAATATCGAAAGCAAAACCAATTTGGTTACGCTGAAGAATTTGTCACGCATAGCAAGCGCAAAAAACTTATCAAAACCGCCTTTATATGGCTTAATAAAAAAGGCTATCCAGCCCAATTAACCTGTTTTAGATTTGATGTTGTTGCCATTAATCAAACTGATAACGGTATTAATTGGATTAAAAACGCGATTACCCAGGATTAACGTCATCATGCATGAAAGTATTAAAGCAAGCTTTACCGAAAGTATTCAAATTCAAATAGCCGCTGCCGAGGCATTACCCGATGGGATAACTCATGCGGCTCAAGCCATGGTATCCACTTTACTCAACGGTAATAAGATATTGTGTTGTGGTAATGGAGGCTCAGCGGCTAACGCACAACAATTTGTATCCTGTCTTCTTAATCACTTTGAGACAGAACGCCCAAGCTTACCCGCGATGGCTTTAACGGCTGATAATACGACACTGACCGCAGTCGCCAATGACTACGATTATAGACAAATATTTGCTAAGCAAGTCAAAGCGTTTGGACAAGCTGGCGATATATTATTAGCAATTTCAACCAGTGGTAATAGTCAAAACATAGTTAAGGCAATGGAAGCAGCGGTAACAAGAGATATGACTATTATCGCATTAACCGGAAAAGATGGTGGCGAAATGGCGGGTTTACTAGGAGAACACGATGTCGAAATTCGCATTCCATCTCATCGTACCGCTCGTATTCATGAAGTGCATATGGTGACGTTACATTGCCTATGCGACCTAATTGATCAAGTTCTGTTTCCTGCTCATGAGGAGTAGTTGTCTAAAAATGAAAAAATTACGAATTTTAGTTGTTTGTCTGCTCGTTAGCACGCTGTCTGGGTGTGCTGGCCTTTTTATTGCTGGTGCAGCTACTGCTGTTTACGTCGTTACCGACCCCAGAAGTAGCTCTGAACTTGCCAACGACCAAAATATATCTTTGCAAGTGGGCGCATTAGGTAACAAATCACCTTACCAATTTAATATTAGGGTAACAGCAAATACCTTTAGAGGTAATGTACTGCTTATGGGACAAGCGGTGTCTCAAAGCTATTTAGATCAAGTCGAGGCTGATGTTCGCAAAATTGCCGGAGTTAAAGTCGTTTATAACCAAATGAAAGTGAGACCTCTACTTTCTATTGGGGCAATAAGCAAAGATACCTGGATAACAACTAAGGTAAAATCAGCCTTACTTGCTGATAGTGAATTAAGAGAAACTAAAATTACTGTTTATACGGAAGATACAGAGGTATTCCTTGTCGGTGCTTTATCACCTTATCACGCTGATAAAGCGGTAGACGTCACGCGTAATATCTCTGGCGTAACCCGCGTGATTAGAGCTTTCTATTACGGTGATGCACCTGAAGCGCAAAAAGTACAACAGCAACAACAAGGTGAGATACTGTCGAGTAACACGCCTTCTGAAAGTGAAACCTCTCTGCCAACATCAACCAGTATTCAGATTGACAACACCGACGATAATGATGTGATTGAGGAAGACATACCTTACATTGTCCCTATTGAAGAATAAGATTTAATGCGTTGAATAAATCCAAATTTTCCAGATAAAAAAGCCGCTTTAACTGCGGCTTTTTTGTTAATTATGAAAAGTTATATTACTTAACAACTTTCAGGCTTGGACGACCCTTTGGAGGCGTTGGAGGCTCATCATCCGGTTCTATATCACCATCATAACTTTCGGCTAAACCTATTATCGGAGTGGCCTCGAGATCAGGTGCTTCATCTTCTATTTCTATACTGTGCTCAAACTCACTATCGTAACCTTCTTCAGGTTCAAACATTGTACCAGCACCGTTCTCTCTAGCATAAATAGCTTGTACAGCATAAATAGGGACGATAACTGAATGCGGCTTACCACTAAAACGGGCACTAAATGTCACCGCTTCGTTACCCAGTTCTAGATTACCTACCGCTCTTGGTGCAACATTGAGAATAATTTGTCCATCTTGAACAAATTGCTCAGGTACTCGTACACCAGGTAAATCGGCTTCAACAACCAAATGAGGGGTAAGTTCATTGTCCACTAGCCATTCATAAAATGCTCTTAGCACATAAGGGCGACGTGGAGTCATTTTGCTACTATCCATATCAACTAGCCCAACTTAACGTACTAAACGCATCTCACGTTCAGCTTCTGTTAAAGAAGCTAAAAATGAATCGCGTTCAAAGACACGGCTCATATAAATTTTAAGCTCTTTAGAGCCTGGACCAGTAAGTTCGATACCATAAGTAGGTAAACGCCATAAAAGAGGGGCTAAGTAGCAATCAATTAAGCTGAACTCTTCACTCATAAAATATTCATATTCAGCGAATACAGGTCCTAATGTAAGAAGATCATTACGCAACTTCTGACGAGCAGCTTCAGCTTGCTCAGGGTTACCTTCAATAATTTTCTTAGCTAATGAGTACCAATTACGCTCGATACGATAAATCATCAAACGAGTATTACCACGAGCTACAGGGTATACCGGCATTAATGGTGGATGAGGGAATCTCTCATCTAAGTATTCCATAATGATCTTCGAGTCATAAAGAGCAAGCTCGCGATCAATCAAAGTGGGTACTGATTTATACGGGTTTAGTTCGATTAGTTCATTAGGCAAATTGGCATCATCGACCAACTCAACTTCAACACTTACCCCTTTTTCAGCTAAAACGATACGAACCTGATGACTATATAAATCAGATGCGCTTGAAAAAAGAGTCATAACAGAACGTTTATTGGCAGCTACAGCCATCGAGCCCTCCAGTGCACTTACAAACAGAAAAAAAATGGAGGCTAACCGCCTCCATTACATAAAATTAGCATGGCATTATAGCATATTTAGTGCACGTCGCGCCAATACTCTTTCTTCAAGAAAATAACCACGATAGTAAATATTACTAAGAACCCCATTACCCACCAACCTAATGCTTGACGCTCTAGTTTAACAGGGTCACCTGAATAGGCTAAGAAGTTAACGATATCACGCACAGCATTATCATATTCAGATGTGCTTAGCTCTCCGCTACCATCCGTTGATGTACCAACTACCACTTTCACTTTACTTTCAACTCCATCAACCACGTGAGTTTCAAAGATTGGAGTAGGAATACCTTGCAGTTCTTCTAAAACGTGTGGCATACCAACACTTGGAAAAACAATATTGTTTACGCCAAATGGTCTCGATGGGTCCGCGTAAAATGAACGCAAGTAAGTATATAACCAATCAGTACCACGTACGCGAGCAACTAATGTTAAGTCAGGTGGTGGAGCACCAAACCATTTAGCGGCTGAATCATCAGGAATAGCATTTTCCATTAATTCGCCAACCTTAGTATCAGGATCAAAGATTAAATGTTCTTTCATCAAATCTAATGGAATATCTAAGTCATTAGCAACACGTTGATAGCGCTGATACTGCGTAGAATGACACGCAAAGCAGTAATTCATGAATAACTTAGCACCATTTTGCAATGAAGCCTTATCGCTGATGTCGTTATTTGCTTGATCTAAATGAACACTACTACCACTTGCAAAAGCTAAAGATGGTAACAATGCAAAAAGTACTACAATCCACTTCTTCATTTGAATGTCACCCTTTCTGGTAATGGTTTAGTCGCTTCATTTTTACTGTACACAAACAGTAAAACAAAAAACATGAAATATCCGAGAGAGAAAATACGTGCCAATAGTGTATATAAATCGGTTACAGGCAAGGCTCCCAGAATACCAAGGGCAATAAAGCTTATCGTAAACTGAACAATATTAAGCAAATGTAACTTACTACGATAGCGATATGAACGAACTTTGCAGCGATCTAACCACGGTAGAAGGAATAGCACAACTATGGCACCACCCATTGCTACTACACCTAATAGCTTATCTGGTACAGCACGAAGAATTGCGTAGAATGGTGTGAAATACCATACAGGGGCAATATGCTCCGGTGTTTTAAGAGGGTTAGCCGCTTCGAAGTTTGGTGGCTCAAGGAAATAACCACCCATCTCAGGGTTAAAAAACAGCACGTAACAGAAAAAGAATAAGAAACCAGCAATACCAATGAAATCTTTTACCGTACCGTATGGATGGAAAGGTATTGAATCAATGATGTCATATTTTTTGGTGTAATATTCATGGAACTTAAACGAACTTTCATAGCCTTCGCCCATGCTACCTTTAGGTAATTTAGTATCAATACCATCTGGGTTATTAGAGCCGACTTCATGTAAAGCGAGCAAATGCAAAACAACTAATAGAAGTAGCACTATTGGTAATGCAATAACATGCAGCGCGAAGAAACGATTCAGTGTAGCACCAGAGATAACATAGTCACCACGAATCCAAAGTGTTAAATCATCACCGATAACTGGAATAGCACCAAACAAGGAGATAATAACCTGCGCTCCCCAGTAAGACATTTGCCCCCAAGGAAGTAGATACCCCATGAACGCTTCAGCCATTAATACAAGGAAAATCAACATGCCGAAAACCCACACTAGTTCGCGTGGTTTTTGATACGAGCCGTAGATAAAACCACGGAACATGTGCATATAAATAACAATAAAGAAAGCAGATGCACCGGTAGAGTGCATGTAGCGCAGTAGCCAACCATAATCAACATCACGCATGATGTATTCTACAGAGGCGAACGCGCCATCTCCAGAAGGCTCATAACTCATTGTTAACCAGATACCTGTTACTAATTGATTCACTAACACCAACATGGCTAACGAACCAAACAAGTACCAAAAATTAAAGTTTTTAGGCATCGGATATTCTGATAAATGCTTTTTATAAGCATTTATAGAAGGCAGACGCTTTTCAAACCATTCAGCTAAAGCTTGCATCAGGCTTCTCCTTCTTCATCGATACCAATAATAACTTTGCTATCGCTCAAATACATGTGTTTTGGTATCACCAAGTTATATGGAGCAGGTACACCCTGGAATACGCGCCCAGCCATATCGAATTTAGAGCCATGACACGGACAGAAGAAGCCTGAACTTACTCCCTTAACTTGCTCACTAAAACTGTCAGGTAAATAGGTAGGTGAACAACCGAGGTGAGTACATATTCCAACCGCAATGAAATACTCTGGCTTGATAGAGCGATACTCATTTTGAGCATAAGCGGGCTGTTGCTCTTCAGTTGACGAAGGATCCACTAGTTGATTGTCTGCATCTTTCAGTGCATTAACAATAGATTCAGCACGTCGAACAACCCAAACAGGTTTACCACGCCATTCGACACGGACCATTTGACCTTCTTCGAGTTTACTAATATCGACTTCAACGGGGGCTCCCGCTGCTCTGGCTTTTTCACTTGGGTTCCAAGATTTAATAAAAGGAACAGCTACGGCTGCAGCTCCAAAACCACCAACAACGGCTGTTGTTGCGGTCAAGAAGCGCCTACGTCCGCTGTTTAAAGGCGCATTGCTCATATCCAGCATATCTCCCATTTGCCCTTCTTTATCTTTATGCTTTTAGAAGAGCACGGCTAACAGAAATTAAAATTATTGTATTTATAACAGTACATGATAAGTAAATTCGTACCTTTTGTTAACTTTTATAACAAAAATTCGCTCATTACTTCACAAAAAAGTGAATAGATTCAAGATCTAGTTACCCATCACTATGTTCTTAGGTAAATTCAGCGCATCAACAATATTTTCTATTGCCAATAAATAGCCAACAATTAAAGGTATGACACTAAAGAATATCAACCTTAGATAGCACTGCCAAACCTATATTTTGTTACAGGCATATATTTTAAGTACAAAAAAGCTCGGTATAAACCGAGCTTTTTATTCCACAATCTAGCATAAGCCAGAACGCAATATTCTGACAGAATATTAACGTTTTGAAAATTGTGGGCGACGACGTGCTTTACGTAGACCGACTTTCTTACGCTCGACTTTACGAGCATCACGAGTTACATAACCCGCAGCACGTAGAGCTGGACGTAGTGTTTCGTCATACTCCATAAGAGCACGAGTGATACCGTGACGGATCGCACCAGCTTGACCAGAAATACCACCACCTTTAACAGTAATGTATAGATCCAGTTTTTCTAACATTTCAACTAACTCTAGTGGTTGACGAACAACCATACGAGAAGTTTCACGACCAAAGTAAACTTCAAGGCTACGCTTGTTGATTACGATGTTACCACTGCCTGGTTTAATGAAAACACGAGCAGCTGAGCTTTTGCGACGACCAGTGCCGTAGTATTGATTCTCTGCCATTGTCATAATCCCCGATTAGATGTCTAATACTGTTGGTTGTTGAGCGATATGGTTATGCTCAGCACCAGCGTAAACTTTAAGCTTACGGTACATAGCACGGCCAAGAGGACCACGTGGCAACATACCTTTAACAGCAAGTTCAAGAACCATCTCTGGTTTCTTATCAATCAGTTTTTCAAAAGTGATTGATTTTAGACCACCAGGGAACTCAGAGTGACGGTAATACACTTTACCTTTAGCTTTGTTACCTGTTACAGCAACTTTCTCAGCGTTGATAACGATAATATAATCGCCAGTATCTACGTGAGGTGTGTATTCAGCTTTATGCTTGCCACGAAGGCGAGATGCAATTTCACTTGCAAGACGGCCAAGAGTTTTACCTTCAGCGTCTACAACATACCAGTCACGTTTTACAGTAGCTGGTTTAGCAACGAAAGTTTTCATGCTAATAATAACCCATTAATTTAGTTTTACACACAAGGAGTAGTTATACTCCCACTGTCTAAGAGCCCATATCATCACCCCTTCGAGTGTTGGCACTCTCGGCCATATTTTGGAATAAATAGACCTGCAGTAACGGTGGGTCGCAGGATTATAGAGAAGTGCGAAGAAAAAATCATCTATTATTTGAAAAATCCGGCAAGTTTTTTTCTATTATTTCACTTGAATAAAGCTACTACGCTAAATGCTCTCTCGCTAAGTATTCATGACTTTGCATTTCAATTAAACGAGACAAACAACGTTTAAACTCAAATTCTAATCGACCGGAGACATAAAGTGACGCCATTTTCACTTCGGCTGAAATAATTAGCTTTACGTGTCGCTCATAAAATTCGTCTACCAATGCAATAAAACGTCTAGCCGCATCATCATTCTGAGCATCCATTTGAATCACTCCTGACAACAACACTGTATGATATAACCGAGATATCTCTATGTAATCATTTTGGCTTCGACTTGTCTGACATAATTGTGCAAAACTGGCAAAAAGAACACCATCACAGGCTTTTCTTACTGCCACACTTCTATGGTTAATTTCAATTGATGGCTGCGTATTTTTCCCATCTGAAGTTAACTGTCCATAATAAGTATTTAAATTATATTCAGCCTTATCATCAAGTGGTGAATGGTAAATTTCAGCCTGCTGTAATGTCCTTAATCGGTAATCAATACCGCTGTCTACATTAATAATCTGACAGTGAGTTTCAATCAAATCGATAGCCGGTAAAAAACGCGCACGCTGTAAGCCATTTTTGTATAAATCTTTAGGTGGTATATTTGATGTTGCAACTAACACAATATCTTTTTCAAAAAGGGCTTTAAATAACGTACCTAAAATCATTGCATCAGTGATATCTGAAACAAAAAACTCATCAAAGCAAATAATGTCGGTTTCTGTTTTAAAAATATCAGCGACTTTTTCTAAGGGATCACTAGTATCAACTAATGCTTTTAATTCATCATGCACCCGCAACATAAATCGATGAAAATGCACTCTCATAACTCGTTCACTATTAACGGATTCACAAAAGGTATCCATTAAATAGGTTTTACCTCTACCTACTCCACCCCATAGATAAAGCCCTTTAGGTAATTTAGGTTGCTCTACCTTTTTTCTTAATAGCCGCTGAAAATGGCTAATTTTAGGCAAGGGTGTATTCAAATAGAGAGTGTAGTTTTGATATAGTTGTTCAAGATGACGTACCGCGACCTGTTGTGCTTCATCAACTTGAAAGCCAAATTCTTGAATATCGTTTCGATATTTTTCTAATGGTGTCATTAATTCCCTTCACTACTCAAGCTCATTTGCGGTAACAAAATACCATTATGCTACGTATCTGCTTTATCCTACTGCGTACTCATAGTAACATGGAGAAAAGATATGTGTAATTTGTATGTAAACAACATGTTAACTTAGACCATTTTAAAGGAGCTGTTATGCCTTGGATATATGCAGTTGTAGGCCTTTTAGTAGGCGCTATTTTAGGTATTGTTATATCGCGTATAAAAACCCCTCAATACAAAAAGCATCAACAAATAAAATCAGAACTCGCGTCGACTAAATTTGAGTTAGAACAGCAACGACAAGAATTAACCGATCATTTCTCAACCACCGCCGAATTACTTGATGTACTCGGTAAAGATTACACCAAGCTATATCAACATATTGCCAATACCTCATCTGAACTTTTAGCTAACTTACCCGTTCAAGACCAACCTTTCGATAAAAAACTCGCTAAAGTTGAAGAAAATACAACAGATGCAACAGATGAATCTCAGCCTAAAGATTATGCAAAAGGGGCAACCGGATTATTAACACCAGAGAAAAAAGAAATTATTGAAGCGCCTGAAGTTGTCAAGGCACCGTAATTCAGGTTGAAAAATTTAATAAATATTTTTTAGGTTATTTTGAACTAGAGTCAGGTTTTTGAGTCATACACTTCATAACAAGAAAGAGGAGTAAATGATGAAGAAACACATACTTTCGTTAAGTGTATTGGCTCTAAGTTTAGGTACAATTGTCGCACCAACACCTGTAACCGCAGCACTTCCCCTGACTGTCGGTAACGAACAATTGCCAAGTCTTGCTCCAATGTTAGAGCAAGTCACCCCCGCTGTAGTCAGTATAGCAGTAGAAGGAAAACAAGTTTCACGGCAGCAAATCCCTGAATCGTTTCGATTTTTCTTTGGTCCCGATTTCCCATCAGAACAACTGCAAGAGAGGCCTTTTAGAGGCTTAGGTTCTGGCGTCATTATTGATTCGAAAAAAGGCCATATCGTTACCAATTATCACGTCATAAAAGGCGCAGATAAAATTCGAGTCAAACTCCATGATGGTAGAGAATACGACGCTGAACTTATCGGCGGCGACGAAATGTCTGATATTGCTTTACTAAAATTAGAATCAAGCAAAAACCTGACACAGATTAAAGTCGCAGACTCAGATAAATTGCGAGTTGGTGATTTCAGTGTAGCAATAGGAAACCCATTTGGTTTAGGACAAACTGTCACTTCTGGTATTGTCTCGGCACTTGGTAGAAGCGGTTTAAATATCGAAAATTTTGAAAACTTCATCCAAACGGATGCTGCGATTAATAGCGGTAACTCTGGTGGCGCTCTAGTCAATTTAAGAGGGGAACTCATTGGTATCAACACCGCCATACTTGGGCCAAGTGGTGGCAACATTGGTATCGGTTTTGCTATTCCATCAAATATGGTCGCCAATTTGACTGAGCAGATTTTAGAATTTGGTGAGGTGAAACGTGGCATGTTAGGAGTTCAAGGTGGTGAAGTAACATCAGAGTTAGCAGAGGCCCTTGGCTATGAACATAGTAAAGGTGCATTTGTTAGCCAAGTGGTTCAAGACAGCGCTGCTGATAAAGCAGGGATTGAAGCTGGCGATATTATTGTCAAAATAAATAACAAAGAAATACGAACATTTAGCGAACTGAGAGCCAAAGTGGCAACACTAGGGGCTGGTAAAGAGATCACGCTAGGAATTGTTCGGGATGGCAAAGAAAAAACATTTGATGTAACGCTTGGAGAAGCCTCTGATAGTAAAACTAAAGCTGATTCTTTACATGAAGGCCTTAAAGGTGCAGAACTAGCCAATACGAATTCTAACGATTCAGTAGAAGGTGTAAAAGTCACAGCGATTGAAAAAGGCTCTAAAGCGGATGCATTCCAGCTAAAAGAGGGAGATATCATTGTTGGAGTAAATCGCCAACGAGTACACAACCTTGGCGAGTTTAGAAGCATTTTGGAAGATAATCCAAGTGTTCTCGCTCTTAATATTCAACGTGGAGATCGTACTCTGTATCTTGTTGTACGATAATTAAACCTCTTTACATCACTCAATTAGAGAAGATTACATTGTAATCTTCTCTATCTTTTATAAACGCCTCTCTGTATCCTTAGCTTTTTAATCGTTGATTTTAATAATTTGTTTCACGTTTTGCTCTACAGCACTAGGGGATACATGGCGAATTTTTTCTTACGTTCTATCGGGTTAGGCTTAATAGCTGCGCTAATCATATTGCTCGCAGTCCCTTCTTTACGTTCTAATATTATTCCAGAAGATATCGTAGATAAAGTAACTGATATGCAAGATATCCGCGTATCTTTTAGTGATGCTGTTCAAAGAGCCGCTCCCGCTGTAGTGAATATATATAGCCGAAAATACACAGCGGAAGATCGCACAACACTAAAAACTCAAGGGTTAGGCTCAGGTGTCATCGTTAGTGATAAGGGCTATATCATTACCAATTTTCACGTAATAGCGAAAGCGGATCAAATCATTGTAGCTTTGCAAGATGGACGTATTGCAGATGCGCAACTTGTTGGTAAAGATCAACGCACAGATCTCGCTATTTTACGCATAGAAATGTCTGATTTGCCCACTATTCCGCTTAATCCAGATTATCAAGCTCAAGTAGGTGATATCGTTCTGGCTATTGGTAACCCTTATAATCTAGGCCAAACGACAACATTCGGTATTATTTCAGCAACAGGACGTTCTTCGATTAGTGCTGATCGAAGGCAAGCTTTTATTCAAACAGATGCCGCTATCAACAGAGGCAACTCTGGAGGCGCTCTAGTCAATACACATGGTGAGCTTGTCGGTATTAATACCGCGTCATTTCAACAAGCGACCGACCTTGAAACCTATGGAATATCTTTTGCTATACCTTACACTTTAGCAAATAAAATAATGCAGAAAATCATTGCCGATGGACGCGTTATTCGCGGCTATATTGGCGTTGACGGGCAAGATGTAAATACGATGACATCTCGACTGCTCGGTGGTGATTATGTTGGTGCTATTATTGTATTAGGTATTGATCCTGGAGGCCCTGCAGCATTAGCTGGATTGCAGAAAAATGATGTTTTACTAAGTATCGATGATAGAAAAATAATTGGTCGTCAAAGTGTGATGGATATTGTTGCCGACTTAAGGCCAGGTAGTACAGTTGATGTAATTTTACTTCGAGATGGGGAGACCATGTCTCTACCGGTCGTTGTTGGTGAAGTGGTCGATGAAGAGTAATCAGTCAACCAAAAATTAAGCTCTATATACAAAAAAGCAAAGGGCACTTGACCCTTTGCTATAATATTTTCGGTTAGTTAACGATTACTCGGAAGCATCAGATAATTCTGAATTCGAGCCCACATCTATTTCAATGTTAGTTACTCGTTGCAAACCACGCGGTAAAACACTCCCTCTGCGTCCTCTTTCTCCTTTAAAGTTCTCCAAGTCAGCTGCTTTCAATCCCATTTTACGCTTACCGGCATAAAGAGTAACTGAAGCACCTTCAGGAAGTGATATTAAATGAGACACAATCTCTTCTCTCGCTTTAGCTTTGGCTGCAGGAATATTAATAATTTTATTTCCCTTACCTTTACCTAATTGCGGAAGATCTTTAATTGGGAAGATCAACATTCGGCCTTGATTAGTGATAACTAAAATTTCATCTAAATCGATATTTTCTACCGGTTTTGGCGTTAACACTTCTGAGTTAGCCGGTAAATTAACTAAAGCCTTACCACTACGGTTCTTAGATAAGAGATCCGAGCCCTTACAAACAAAGCCATAACCTGCATCTGAACCCACTAACCACAACTGATCATTTTCGCCCATTACAACTTGACGAATAGACGTGCCTTCAGCAATATTCAGACGGCCAGTAATGGGCTCTCCTTGGCTTCTAGCAGAAGGTAACGAATGGGATTCTAACGAATAACTTCGGCCGTCAGTCCCAAGGAACACAGCTTGTTGGTTACTCTTACCACAAGCATGAGCAAGGTAGCTATCACCCGATTTATAATTCAAGCTGCTTGCATCAACATCATGGCCTTTTGCGTGCCTAATCCAACCTTTATCAGATAAAACGACAGTAATAGGTTCACTCGGAATCAAGTCGCGCTCGGTCAAGGCTTTCGCTTCGCCACGCTCAATGAGTGGTGAACGTCTATCATCCCCGTATTTATCAGCATCAGCTTGAATTTCTTTTTTCAACAGCGTATTCATTCTACGCTCAGAGCCGAGCAACAACTGCAATTTATCACGTTCTTTTTCTAATTCAGACTGCTCGCCTCTAATCTTTAACTCTTCAAGTTTAGCAAGGTTACGCAATCTCGTATCTAAAATAGCATCAGCTTGAATATCTGAAAGAGCAAAGCGTTCCATCAATACCGCTTTAGGATGATCCTCGGTACGAATGATCTCAATAACTTCATCCAAATTAAGATAGGCGATCAATAAACCTTCTAAAATATGCAGACGAGCAAGAATTTTATCCAACCGATACTGCAAACGACGTCGTACCGTAGTACGACGAAACTCAATCCATTCGGATAAAATTTGCAGTAAACTTTTAACTTGAGGACGATTATCTAAACCGATCATATTCAAGTTAACACGGAAATTTTTCTCTAAATCGGTTGAAGCAAACAAATGGTTCATTAATTGGTCACAATCCACACGATTTGAACGCGGAACAATAACAATTCGAGTTGGGTTCTCATGATCTGACTCATCTCTCAAGTCATCGACCATTGGTAATTTTTTCGCTCGCATTTGAGCCGCTATCTGTTCGAGTAATTTCGCGCCAGAGACTTGGTGAGGAAGCGAGGTAATAACAATATCTGAACTTTCTTTATGCCAAACGGCTCGCATTTTAATACTGCCACGACCCGTTTTATAAATTTTCTCGATATCGCTAGCTGGCGATATTATCTCAGCTTCTGTTGGATAGTCGGGGCCTTTAATATGCTCCATAATAGCGGGTAAATCCGCTTTAGGGTTATCCAATATATGGATAGCAGCATTCGCGACTTCACGAACATTATGCGGTGGAATATCGGTTGCCATTCCAACTGCAATACCAGTAATACCATTGAGTAGAATATGAGGTAATCGTGCTGGTAACATTAACGGTTCTTTCATTGTACCGTCAAAGTTTGGTTGCCAGTCGACTGTTCCTTGACCAAGTTCACCTAATAGTATTTCAGCAAACTTGGATAATTTCGATTCAGTATAACGCATCGCGGCGAACGATTTAGGATCATCGGGAGCTCCCCAGTTACCTTGTCCATCAACTAAAGGATATCGATAGGTAAAAGGCTGCGCCATAATGACCATGGCTTCATAACAAGCTGAATCACCATGTGGATGATACTTACCTAATACGTCACCAACGGTTCGTGCAGATTTTTTGTATTTTGCAGAAGCAGATAGTCCCAATTCGGACATCGCATAAATAATACGTCTTTGAACCGGTTTTAAACCATCACCAATATAAGGTAACGCACGGTCCATAATAACGTACATAGAATAATTCAGATACGCGTCTTCGGTAAACTTGCGCATTGGCATTTGTTCAATGCCTTCATAAGTTATTTCAGTCGACATTCATTAAACCTCAGCTAAATCGCCATTACTTTGCAACCAAGTACGGCGGTCATCCGCTCTCTTTTTACCTAGTAACATATCTAACATTTGATTGGTAAGTTCATCATCATCGATTGTCAACTGCACTAAGCGACGAGTATTTGGATCCATGGTTGTTTCACGAAGTTGTAAGGGATTCATTTCACCTAATCCTTTAAATCGCTGCACATTGATTTTGGCTTTTTTCTTGCTCAATCGCTCTAATATCGCCTCTTTTTCATCTTCATCCAGCGCATAAAAAACTTCTTTACCACAATCGATTCTAAACAGTGGCGGCATCGCAACATACACATGCCCATTGGCAACAAGCGATCTAAAGTGACGAGTAAATAAAGCACAAAGTAGCGTTGCAATATGCAAACCATCTGAATCCGCATCGGCCAAGATACACACTTTACCATAGCGAAGTGTATCAAGATTATCGGAATCAGGGTCAATACCTAACGCCACTGAAATATCATGTACTTCTTGAGACGCTAAAACTTGATCCGCAGACACTTCCCACGTATTCAGTATTTTGCCTCGCAGCGGCATTATCGCTTGAAATTCACGATCTCGTGCTTGTTTGGCCGAGCCTCCAGCGGAATCCCCTTCCACAAAAAATATTTCTGTTCGACTTAAGTCTTGGACCGAACAATCGGTTAATTTTCCGGGTAAAGCGGGACCTGATGCCACTTTTTTACGGACTACTTTCTTGCTAGCTCGCATACGTCTATGTGCATTCGAAATACACATTTCTGCCATCAGCTCCGCGACTTGAGGACGCTCGTTTAACCAGAGACTAAATGCATCTTTCACAACACCAGAAACAAAAGCAGCGCATTGTCTTGAAGATAAACGCTCTTTGGTTTGACCCGCAAATTGAGGATCTTGCATTTTGATAGAAAGTACGTAAGAACAACGATCAAAAATATCATCACCGGTCAATTTCACACCACGAGGGAGTAGATTTCGAAACTCACAAAACTCTCGCATCGCGTCCAACAACCCTTGGCGCAAACCGTTAACATGCGTACCACCGAGGGCTGTCGGGATCAAATTCACATAACTTTCGGTTATCTGTTCGCCACCTTCTGGTTGCCAAATAATTGCCCAGCTAGCACCTTCAATTTCTGAGGAAAACTCTCCCGTAAATGGCTCTTCAGGTAATAGGGTATAACCTTTCACCCCTTCAGAAAGATAATCTTTAAGACCATCTTCATAATACCATTTGTGTACATCACCATTTACTTTGTCAGTAAAAACAATTTCTAATCCAGGACAAAGTACCGCTTTAGCTCTTAAATTATTAATCAGTTTACTGACAGAAAAATTGCTCGAATCAAAATATTTTGGCTCAGGCCAAAAATGAACACTGGTTCCGCTATTGCGTTTACCACAGGTACCGGTAACCGTTAAGTCGGAGACTTTATCTCCGTGTTCAAATGCAATGTCGTAAACTTGACCATCACGTCTAACGGTAACTTCAACTCTTTTAGAGAGAGCATTGACTACCGAAATACCAACACCATGCAAACCACCTGAGAATTGGTAGCTTTTATTAGAAAATTTACCTCCAGCATGCAATTTACATAGGATAAGTTCCACCCCAGATACTTTTTCTTCTGGGTGAATATCAACTGGCATACCACGCCCATCATCAATCACTTCTAAGGATTGATCAGCATGAAGAATCACTTGCACTTTAGATGCATGACCAGCCAGTGCTTCATCCACACTGTTATCGATAACTTCTTGCCCTAAGTGATTAGGGCGAACGGTATCCGTATACATCCCAGGTCTACGACGTACCGGCTCTAGGCCATTAAGAACCTCAATGGCTCCAGCATTATATTGTTCAGTCATAATACGGAAATAGTCTTATAAGTTTAGGAGTACTTTGCTATAAAAAATCTGGTTTTACATTTATTTGGCTACAAACCGATGAAATGGGTATTTTGCTATAAAACCGATTGTTTCATACAGAGTAAATTCAATAGAACATAGTCTGGAACAAGGGCCCAGATGTCAAGCCCATTACTCATAGGATGCAAAAATTATGATGCTTGCCCCACCAAAAACTGGGCTTTTACCTATGAAATGATGATGTTTGATCGATAAAAATGATCAAAGTTTTAAAAATTCTACTATTTGTTGTGGATAACGTTCAAAGCCAATAAAGCTATGATTACCACCGTCTTCAACTGTTAATTTGGCCTTACAAGATAAGTTTGCTTCAGAAAACTTATTCACTGCTTGATGATAATCTAATACTTCATCGCCTTTTTGTTGTAATAACCAAAATTTAGATGGTTGCTGTACGGTATCCACTTCCAACGATTTAAGTTGCTCTACATGCTCTTGTTGCAGAACATATATCTCATTAGTATAAGGATTAGTCTGCTCACCTAGATAGTCTTGCAGAAGCTCATATGGCTTAATTGCTGGATTAATTAATACCGCCGAGAACCCATACAAACTATTTAACCAAATTGACATATACCCGCCTAACGAACTACCAACCAAACCAATTTGATAGGTCGATTTATAGTGTTCTACAAGTTCAATCAGATAGGTTTTGGCCTGTTCAGGTAACGAGGGTAGTTGCGGTGTCAGCACTTTAATTTCTGGTCGATATTTCTCGCAGTATACTCTCATCTGATTGGCTTTTAACGACTGTGGTGAACTATTAAAACCATGGAGGTAGAGCAGTAAAGAAGGCTTCATTAATACCCTCCAGCAGTAAAATCTGGAGTAAATTTTCCATTTGCTAAACGTTGTACTTTCGTTTCAATTTTACCATCAGGAAAAAGTTGTAATACTCGCCACCCAGGTGAAACCGTATCTAAAGCAAAGTCTTTAGAATTGGGTTTAAACTGAACACAAGTGGATGGGGTAGTCATTACTCTTGTATTACCAACCAGTTGATTAAAATCTTGATGTACATGGCCACCCAAAATTGCTTTTACATTATTATGTTTCGCCACTATATTCCATAACATATCTGCATTGTGCAAAGTATGTTGATCTAACCATTCACTCCCGACTAAAACAGGATGATGGTGAATCAACACTAATGTATGCAGACTTTCATTTTGTGCTAATTGACTATCAAGAAACGTAAGTTGACTCTCTGAAAGACGCCCATGAGGTACACCGCTAACTTGGCTATCCAATAAGATAACTTGCCAATGTTCCCCTGCTAATAGATGGGTATTGTCGTAAACATTTTCCGATGGAATGATGCTGTCCATACTGAGTCTAAAATCATGATTGCCAGGCAACCAAAAGCAGGGCTTACCCAATTGGGTTATCCCTTGTTCAAACCTTTGGTATGA
The DNA here is from genome assembly GCF_033101115.1 of Vibrio sp. TH_r3. Classification (NCBI taxonomy): domain Bacteria; kingdom Pseudomonadati; phylum Pseudomonadota; class Gammaproteobacteria; order Vibrionales; family Vibrionaceae; genus Vibrio; species Vibrio sp. TH_r3. The sequence continues at coordinate 143,136 of NZ_JAWMPW010000007.1, forward strand.
ACGAATAGAATGATCTTGGGATATATCTCCAGTAGCAAATACTGCATCAAACTCGATATCTTGAGCCTTGATTTCTTCGATGACAGCATGAAAACTATCCAGAGTATTAACCCCTAACAAACACCCATCTGCTTCTGAAAACAAATGGGGATCAGTAATCTGTAAAACGCTTATGCTGTCGTTTTTTACGGCTGCTGATATCTTCAAAATATTAAACCTAATTTCTCTTACCTAATTTAAACCGTATTCTCGTGCATCACTTTACTTAGAGTTGTAAATTATAGTTTTAATTTATTATAGTTTTAGCTGTTATATTCAAACATGAATTAGAAGCGAACTCAAAAAAGAGGAGCTCGACTGATACCATGTTTTAAACAGAAAGAAAGCCAATCACTTAAGAATTGATTTAATTGAAACTTTTCGTCTTTCTGCATCATTTTAGCGTTAGGGTAATCATAACGGGGTTGCACTCTAGAAATCTGTTCACTTGCACACACTTCCGCAACCCTAGCATCGTGATACAACCTCACTTTCATTTTTGGCAAAGGAAATATGGGCTCAATATCACACTGACTAACCTCAATCACTGTTGTATATTTAGTTATTTCACTGACTTCCAACTGATAGGCAATCTTCGCAACTTGATATGAACGAATATCACCCACCGCAGGTTGAGCAGGTAATAAAGCATTCAACTTGGCATAGTTCGTTTCATAAATCCGCATTAATCCCGCAAGATCAACATGGTATTGTTTGCCTGAGACAGTTACAGCCATTCTTGTCTTAACCTTTGATAATTAAGCTCTAACCATTGCAGCGCAATAATAGAGGCACCATTTTCTATTTGCCCTTCCGTGATCATTGAATAGGCTTTGCTGCGGCTAACCACATGCGCTTTTATATCTTCATTTTCATACTCTAGGCCGTAAATTCCCCCTGCGCCTACAGTACTCACCTGCCCTACAAACACATCTAATTTTTCCGAGCAACCACCAGCAGAAGGATAATAACTCACTACAGATTCAACCTTTTTAACCTCTAGTCCTGCCTCTTCCATTGCCTCACGTCTAACTAGCTCTTCAACATCTTCATCTGCATCCATAATTCCAGCAACAATTTCAAATTGCCAAGGATTAGTATGTTCTAGAGCTCCAACACGTATTTGTTCAATCAAAACTACTTCGTCTCGAACAGCATCATACGGTAACATTGCAGCAGCATGACTACGGTCAAATAATTCACGTTCAACTGGTTGACTCCAACCACCTTCGAACAATTTGTACTGAAATGTGTACTTAATCATTCGAAAAAAACCTTTAAACAAAGTTTCTTTCGAGATGATCTTTAAATCTTCTGATTTAAATTGCTGTTTCATAGCGTGTATCTCTTATCAGGGCATTCAGCCGAGTATTTTAATCATAGAGCAACTTTTACACCAATGATATGTCTCAAAATTTTTAATAAAGTTTAAATTTTATTTTAATTTATCTTTATTTTATTGCACGTACGTATAATAAAGTGTAAAAAAGAACAAAGATTACCACCAAATAGTCTCAACTTAGGTTAAACTCTTGAAGAATCGATCCTTAATCAAGGCAGGAATACATAAAATGAATAAGCTGCTTCCTCTATTTATTAGCGTCGCACTAGGTACAACGTCTACATTAGCTTTTGCTGATGATCTTGCTGAAATCTATAATTTAGCAAAAGAAAACGATCCAACGTTACTTCGTTCAGCTGCCCAACGTGATGCAGCTTTTGAAGCAATTAATTCTAGCCGCGCCACACTTTTACCGCAAATTGATCTAACGGCTAGCTACGATATTAATCGTAGCGATTATACCAGTTCACAATATAACGTCTTCTCTGCTGCAATAGGCTTCTCTCAAGAACTATATCAACGCTCAAGTTGGATAAATTTGGATACAGCAGAAAAACTTGCTAGACAATCTGATGCAGCTTACGCAGCTCAACAACAAGATTTGATTCTTAGAGTTTCAACCGCTTACTTTGAAGTATTACGAGCACAAGATAGTTTAGAATTCGTTAGAGCAGAAAAAGCGGCAGTAGCCAGACAATTAGAGCAAACAAAACAACGTTTTGAAGTTGGTTTATCGGCTATTACCGATGTACATGATGCTCAAGCTGAATATGATAGTGTATTAGCCAATGAAGTGGTTAGTGAAAATGACCTAATAAACAGCTATGAATCACTCCGTGAGATCACAGGACGTGAGCATACTAATTTAAATGTTTTGGATACAGAGACATTCTCTGCAACCAAAAACCTAGAGTCTCCAGAAGAACTACTGGAAATGGCGCAAACTAAAAACTTGACTCTATTAACAGCAAGAATATCTCAAGATATTGCTCGTGATAACATCTCGTTAGCAAGTTCTGGTCATTTACCGTCACTCACATTAGATGGTGGATATTCGTTAACTGATCGCCATAACAGTGAATCATCAAGTAGTGATTACAATTCCGATACTTTTAATATTGGCTTAAATTTATCGGTTCCACTTTATACAGGTGGAGACATTACCTCTCAGGTAAAACAAGCAGAATATAATTATGTTGCTGCCAGTGAAGATTTAGAAGCAACTTATCGTAGCATCGTCACGACCGTTCGTAGTTCAAACAATAATATTAATGCCACTATTGGTACTATTCGTGCTTACGAGCAATCTGTTATTTCAGCTCAATCGGCTTTAGAAGCGACCGAAGCTGGATTTGATGTGGGAACCCGAACCATTGTTGACGTATTAGATTCAACTCGTCGTTTATACGATGCAAACCGAAATTTATCTGATGCGCGATACAACTACATCATCAGCGTGTTGAATTTACGTGATGCAACTGGTTCACTTAGTGAGCAAGAGATCATCAATATAAACGCAGCATTAAAAGTTGCAGATCCAGCTAAAAAGTAAAAACCTCATCAATTATTGATGGATGGTAATAAAGAAATAAAGGTTGGCATTCGCCAACCTTTATTTCTTATTTAACTTAACCATTTATCCCACTGCACTTGAACACAAGCACGTTCTTCAGTAAATCGTATTTCATCAACATCGGCATCTTGATTCAGTAAATTTCTATGATGGATTTCATCTCTCAATGTTGTATAAGCATGATTCAGCCCTATCGCTTCATCTTTACTGATCAAACCTTCGCTTGCTAATGATTCAAAAATTCGAACATTGTCCGACCAACGAGTCAGTGCTGGATATTTATAACTAAAGTTTAACACCAAGTATTGCGCAAGAAATTCAATATCGGTAATCCCGCCTTTATCCTGCTTTAGCATAAAGCGTCCCGGTTTTTTATTGCCTAAGTGATTACGCATTTTACTTCTCATCTCAACCACTTCTTTTTTTAACGTTGCTTCTGTTCTTCCCTTGCTTATCACTCTATGACGAATATCATTAAAAGCATGTTCTAATTCGGTGTCACCGTAAATTAATCTTGTCCGCACTAATGCTTGATGCTCCCATGTCCATGCATCATTTTGCTGATATTCATCAAAAGCCGTTGTTGGGCTAACCAGTAAACCAGAAACTCCAGAGGGTCTTAATCGAGTATCAATTTCATACAAAATGCCCGACGGGGTTCGAATAGAAAAGATATGCACTATTCTTTGTGCTAAGCGTAAGTAAAACTGCCTTGCATCAATTTCTTTTTTACCATCGGTGTACACATCAGCCGGACAATCATGTAAAAAAACAATATCCAAATCTGAATTATATCCAAGCTCCCAACCTCCTACTTTTCCATAGCCCACAACAGCAAAACCTTTGCCTTCTCGATTGCGCAAATGTGTCGGTTCGCCATACTTTTCTGATAATTGCAGCCACGCCTGATTGATCACCGCTTCGACGATAGCTTCTGCTAGAAAAGTCAGGTGATCACTCACCTTCATGACCGGGAGTACGCCAGCAATATCTGCCGCTGCAATTTTTAAACTGCATATTTGTTTAAACTGACGTAACGCCTCCATCTGTTGTTCCATGTCATCTTCAGGAATACGAGCCAAGTAATCACGCAATTCAGCGCGATAAGATTCAGGAGGCACAGGATTATATAGATGAGTAGGGTCTAGCAGCTCATCAAGCAGTATTGGATATCGACTAAGCTGCTCTGATATCATTGGGCTAGCAGTACAAAGCCGTACTAACTGGGTTAATGCCGCATTGTGCTCATCAAATAACTCTAAGTAAGTGGTTCTAGTTACAATATTTTTTAATAAATGGAGCACTCGAGGTAAGCCAAACTCCGCATCTTTATGTTCAAATATCGCCTGAAATACTTTGGGCATGAGTCTATTTAAAACTTCCCGTCCTCTGGGCCCTAGTGTTTTTTTAACAAGGTCATTTTTAAAACCAATAATGATCTTTGCTTCATAACTCGGCTGTTTTCTCGCTAAATCGTGCGTTAAAACATGCTCAATGACTTCTGTTTCATGAGCCATATCCCATAACTCACAGAAATATTTAGCGACCGCGCAAGATTCTTCTTCCTCTTCTCCAATTAATTGCTCAAAGATTACATGTACAGATTGCATATATTGTTGGGTCTGCTGCAACATTCCATCCCAAGATTCAAACCCCATGGCGAACGCAAGTTTAAGTTGATCCACTTCATTTTCAGGCAAGGTTTGAGTCTGCTTATCAGCCATTGCTTGCAACAAATTCTCTTGTTTTCTTAAAAAACAATACGCATCCTCAAGCTGCTCTACGTCTGCTTTGTCTAACAATTCTAGCTCTTTAACGGCAGTAAGCGTTTCTAATAATCCTCTGCCACGTAAACTTGGTTCTCGACCACCTCGAACCAGTTGAAATACTTGAGCAATAAACTCGATTTCACGAATCCCTCCCGCTCCAAGTTTAATATTATTACTCAAACCTCGACGTCGAACTTCGCTCGATATCATCGATTTCATTCTTCTGAGTGATTGAATTGCACTAAAATCAATATAACGCCTAAAGACAAATGGACGTAACATTTGTCTTAATTCTTGGTATTGAGGATACATTTCACTGCCCATGACTCGGGCTTTCACCATTGCGTATCGCTCCCAGTCTCTACCTTGCTCTTGGTAGTAGTCTTCAATGGCAGCATAACTCATTACTAAAGGGCCACTTTCACCAAAAGGGCGCAAACGCATATCAACCCGATAACAAAATCCATCTAACGTTTGCTGATCTAACGATTTTATAATTCGTTGTCCTAAGCGAGTAAAAAATTGCGCATTAGCAAGACTTCTTCTTCCTCCTTGAGTTTCGCCATTTTCAGGATAAGTAAAGATAAGGTCTATATCAGAAGAAAAATTCAGTTCACCGCCACCAAGCTTACCCATGCCTATAATAAGCATAGGTTGCGTTTCACCAGCTTGATTGCAAGGCGTGCCCCATTCCTTACAACATAAATCATATTGCCAACGGTAGGTTTCGAAAATCATTGCTTCCGCAAGCATAGAAATGTGATTTAAACTTTCATCAAGTTGCCAACTATTAGAAAAATCTCGCCAAGCGATATAAACCATTTCTCGACGCCTAAATTGACGCAAAACTCTAAGGCCACTGGTTTCATCAGGACAATGCTCAAGTAATGCAGCTAACCGTTCTCTATACAATTCAGCTCGTGATTCTTCCGTTAGCATCTGAGGTAACAGTTGAATGAGTTCAACATCTTGGCCAAGAGATTCGCAGACAAACTGACTTAGAATCACCACTCTTTTCAAGTTCTCTCTCATAGATTCAGACCAAGATTGAATGACACATTGTCCTTCTTCACTAATCTGTGCATACGATGTTTTATATTCTGAAAGTAAATGATCGGGCAATTGCATCTGATTTCCTTGTAATGACGAATAAGCAACGAACTATGTAACTAAGCTGGACGCTGGATAAAAAAGTACGGCAGAAAGACTTAGATTATTCAAGCCTATGGTTCACTATAATACTTTAACAATAAAAAAGACCCGCTAAAACTGAGCGAGCCTTTTAAAGTGAGGATAAGTGATCTCACTGACAACTATTGTTCACGACCTGAATGCTAAATTTTAAACGATTGAATTTTTTCACCTAATTCATCTGCATTCTGCTGCATTTCTTCCGACATTTCTAATAGCTCAGAAACAACAAGTACTGACGCTTCAACCAATTCTCTAACATTAGTGAGATTCTGACTCATTTCGTCCGCAACACTGCTTTGCTGTTCAGCAGCACTGGCTATTTGAAAGTTCATATCATTGATATTAGTTACTTGATCGACAATACCACTAAGTTCATCGCCAGCGCTACTGACCAAGTCAGCACCATCCGCCGCCTCTACGACACTTTTTTCCATCATGCTCACAGCTGAATTGGCACTACTTTGCAATTGCGTAATCATATCTTGAATTTCAACCGTTGCTTTTTGAGTGCTTTGTGCCAAGTTTCGAACTTCATCTGCCACTACAGCAAACCCTCTGCCTGCCTCACCGGCTCTTGCTGCTTCTATTGCAGCATTCAAAGCCAACAAATTGGTTTGCTCTGATATATTTTGAATAGTACCTACAACACTGCTTATTGAATCAACTCGAACTTCAACTTGATTCACTGCTTCAGCAGACTTACTTATGTCCGCCGATAATTCTTTCATTTTGTGAATGCTATCCAAAACAAACTGTTGGCCAGTTTGGGCTTGCCCTTGCGCTTGTTCTGTGACTAACGACGCACTCTTAGCATGATCCGCTACGGTTTGAACTGTACTGGTCATTTCACTCATGGCAGTAGCAAGCTGAGCTATTTCGTTAAACTCTTCTTTTGCTGACTCTTTTGTTTCAGCCATACTAATAGACATCACTTCAGTCAATCCTGAGAGCTCTTGCGAACTGTGAACTTGAGTTTTAATCACATCCTGTAACTGGGTTCTGGTTGTTTCTAACTCTCTAGCCAAATCACCGTATTCATCTTTACAATCCATAACAATAGGCGTTGAAAGATTTTTATTAGCCATATCTTTAATTGATTCGGTAATATAATTGGTTTGACGTAACATGATTTTAGCTGCACCGAGTAAAATAATCAGAAAAATAACGATCATGATCGTCGTTTGAAACGCGACACTTTTTATATACGCATCGTAGTGCTTTTGCGCTACATCAGAATTTTGAGACACAACGAGTACAGAATTTGAATTTTGTAACTTAATTGCATGTTCAAAACGCTCTCCACCTTCCAATACAAGACTTCCAGCTGTTGATAGTTGAGAAAAAAACTGCTTTAACGTCTGTCCATCATTAAGCGATAAGGTCATTAAACTGGTAGACGAAAAATCTGGGTGACCAATCACTTCTCCGTTATCTAAATCAACAAAATACGTATAATATTGATTATCCGTGTTTTTATTGCTGCTTTTAATGATCGCTTCAACTGTTTGATTATCAGAGCTAGATAAAATCGCATCGACAAAATTTGCCGTCGACTCAGCTCTAATGGCTATTTGCTCGACCTGAATAGAAATGGCGGAATGATAAAACGTACGAGCATCCCATAGTTGTTTAGATATAATCAAGATAGTACTAAAAATCATCAGTATAAATAACTTAGGTACTAACCTAATATCGGTGATTACTCGTTCCCACGGCCTAAACGTGATACTTGCCATTCTATATTCTCCACGTATTCTTATTAAGACTCGATCCACTAACCTAACTTTAGTGTCGCTTCATTAACATTAGTCGATAACGAAAAACCCACGTAATTTATATTTAATTTGAGCATCGAATGAAAAAACATAATAGCAAAAATGAAATAAAACCTATGGGATTAATGTCTTTAGTTCTGTCTTTTTTATCGTTATTTGTGATCTCTGGTTTGCTATTTTTCAATCACAACCCAGAAACCTATTCATTACTTATCGGCATTGATACGGTTATCTGTAGTCTTTTTTTGTTACAGCTCAGTATTGATCTCTTTCGTGCGAAGAATCGTCGACAATTTATCAAACAGCATTGGATGGATTTCGTGGCGAGCATCCCTTTGGTCGAACCTCTTAGATATGGTCGTATCTTTCAAATTCTGCGGGTTATTCGAGTTATTCGTTCAGGGAAAAATATTTTTTCACAAATAAATCAAAACCGAAAAGAAGCCACAGTGGCTTCTATTCTTTTATTACTAATGTTGCTATTAACTTTAGGCTCTGGCGCTATACTACTTGCAGAACAAGGAAAAATAGGAACCAATATAAACACAATGGGGGATGCACTTTGGTGGGCTATTGTCACTGTTTCAACGGTTGGTTATGGTGATCATTATCCAATCACCGATTTAGGCCGAATCATTGCTTCTGTTATTTTAATTTGTGGTGTGGGTATATTCGGTATGATTTCAGGTTTAATTACCTCATTAATAACCACACCAAACCACACAACACCGCATACTCAGATAGAAAAAAACAACCAATTGCTGCTACAGCTCATTGAGCAACAGAAAATTCTGACTGAAAAAATTAAAAAATTAGAAGAACTAGAAAAATAGAAAGCAAAAAAGTGTGACCTAAAGTCACACCATCACTAATTAGTCCAGTAAGGAGGCACTTCTACGCTCATGGCTCTGGTTTGTTCCATAGCATGTAAAATTGATGTCTCCTGTCTATCTATCCATCTTTCTAGTTGATTTTGATCCGCCGGCTCTAATTCACTCAATAGTGATTGAAGTGGTTGTAACATCAACAAATCATCAATACCGTGCAACAAATCATTCCATGGCATTCTAAAATTATTTCTCTGTTCAATATTATAAATTGAAGCAAAACAAATGCCTGAATAGAGGCTTCGCATTAACTTATAGCGCTCAGCAATATATTCATCGCGCGTCAGTGTTTTATTAGGAGGGAAAGATTCCATCAATTCAGCCCAAATACGATCAAGCTGATGCTGAGAGAAGGGTTTAATATTTTCGGCCATTTTTTCTTTTGATTTTTCATCAAGAAAAGGGTGCCAACCTCTTGCCATCAACCAACGACTTAAATCCAACAACAGCCCAGTGTAACGAGAGGAAGTAAACAACGTTGTCATTTCATCTTGATTAGGAAACTGTTCTTCACGCAGTTTAAGTTTATTTAGTAATAGTTTTTGTGCATCGAGTTTTCGTAACACATGACCTTTATCTTCACATAGACCATCTATGTAATCAGCTACTTTTAACCAAGAGAGCTCTTCATCTAACCATTTTAATTCTTGGCGTAAAATCGCACTAGCTCGACGTGGCACAATGCTGCCATATACGGTTAAGATTTGTCGAATGAAAGAGATGGCATTGCTGATTTGCGACAGTGCTTGATTAGAGGGATGCTCAAAATAAATCTGTTCATGGTAGTGCCAATGAGACAAAGCATGCTCAAGCGAATTAATAAAACAAGTTTCAACACTGTCTTCTATCTTGGTATTAACAAGCGCTAGCGTTTTCACTTCATCGCCTTCATAGCCTTGAGCTAAACGATACCCTCTCGCCGCTTTGCTTAAATTACCAAGCCGCATTCCACCTTCATCAACTAAACTGCGAGCAAGCGTAAATAATGAATCTGCTTGCCCTGATTTTAGTTCTAGTTCCACCTCGCAAATAGGAGATTCATTCTCACCTGCAACTACAACACCTTGATCAAACGCCACTTCAATTTGGCTTCCATCAGGCATGCCAACTAACCACTGTTCACGAGTAAAATTAGTTGAAAAAATAGGCTCTATTTCTTGTTGAAGCTGTTCAATTGATTTGTCATCAGGCCAGATATCTTGAGGATGTAATGAAAGATCAGGCACATTACTACTGTGTTCGGCATTATACTCTGGCCTTTGGTGCAAGCCGGCAACCACTCTTCCTGCCGTTTTTACCGTCTGAACATAAACGTCATCAAAACGTCGAATACGTAAACCAATATCATGCTGACGTAACCAGTTGTCTCGAGTATCAAAATAAATATTACCTAGTTCCCTACAACTGCTCTGAAGAATTTTTGTTTCAGCTAGTTTTCGTTGCAGCTTTTCAGAAAAATCAGAGGCTACAAAAAACTTCAGTTCTATCTCGGTTTCCATTCGCTATTTATACCTTTCAAAGTAAACTTACACAGGATATTGCCTATTATTGTTGACCGCAAGATCGAAATTTAACCGTCTAGATGATCTAAATCAGTTTTATTGGTCAATTTATTAGGTTAACATGCGCCACTTTATAGCCCTACGCAATCATATATTATTTTAGTCTATGGTTTATATAGGTTCTATTTTTAGGTCTAATCACTATGCCAGTAAATACAATTATGGGGTTGTTTGCCAAGTCCCCAATAAAACCACTACAACAGCATGTAGAGGTTGTAGATGAATGTTGCTCGTATCTTGTCGAGTTTTTTGAAACCTGCCACCAAGGTGACTGGGAAAAAGCACAGACGATTCGCACGCGCATTTCTGAACTAGAGAAAGAAGCCGATGTTTTAAAGCGAGAAATTCGCTTAAAACTCCCTAGCGGTTTGTTTATGCCTGTCGATCGTACCGACATGTTGGATCTTATTACTCAACAAGACAAACTGGCTAACCTAGCCAAAGATATTTCAGGACGCGTTATAGGACGCAAACTGAACATTCCAGAGACCATCAATGATAACTTTGTTGCCTATGTGAAACGTTGCCTCGATGCTGCGCACCTCGCATATAAAGTTGTTCAAGAGTTCGATGAACTTTTGGAAACGGGGTTCAAAGGTCGAGAAGTCAATTTAGTGGCTGAGATGATCAATCAATTAGATGTTATCGAAGATGATACGGATTTAATGCAAGTTCAATTACGCCAACAACTAATGGCGATTGAACATGATTACAGTCCAATTGACATCATGTTTATGTACAAAATTCTTGAATGGGTCGGTGAAATCGCTGACCAAGCTCAGCGAGTAGGTAATCGCTTAGAGCTTATGCTTTCTCGTTCATAATTTTTCAGTCACTTTGTAAAATCAGATGAATTAAGTGCAGTAAAATCAGCATAGTAAACCTGTGCTTCACTTAATCGCTGAATTACTAATAAACTAAGGTATAACCATGGATATCCTCGCTAATTACGGCACTGTCCTTATTATTATTGCGGCGTTTTTCGGATTTTTAATGGCAATTGGTATTGGTGCAAATGATGTCGCCAATGCAATGGGTACGTCAGTCGGCTCAAAAGCACTTACAGTAAAACAAGCGATATTTATCGCGATGATATTTGAATTTGCCGGTGCTTATCTTGCTGGTGGTGAAGTCACTGATACGATCAGAAAAGGTGTTATCGATACGTCTTTATTTGAAAGCCAACCTGATATTCTCGTATTTGGTATGATGTCAGCTCTCTTAGCAGCAGGAACTTGGTTATTGCTTGCTTCATTTAGAGGTTGGCCTGTTTCAACAACACATTCCATCATTGGCGCGATAATTGGTTTTGCCGTCGTGTCTGTCGGTTCAGAAGCAGTAGATTGGAAATCTGTACAAGGAATCGTCGGTAGTTGGATTGTAACGCCACTTATTTCAGGTGTTATCGCTTACTATATTTTCGTAACCGCACAGAGACTTATTTTTGACACTGAAACACCTCTTCTTAATGCTAAACGTTTCGTTCCCGTTTATATGTTTATCACCACTTTGGTTATCGCTTTAGTTACTATTAAAAAAGGCTTAAAACATATCGGGTTACACTTAACAGGATTTGAAGCCTGGGGATGGGCAATAGCGGTTTCAGCCATAGTCATGATTGGCGGTTATATTTACATTGGTAAAAAATTCGAAACCAATAAAGATGATCATAGCTTCGCTGGTGTAGAGAAAATATTCAGTACCTTAATGGTGATTACCGCTTGTGCAATGGCATTTGCACACGGCTCAAATGATGTCGCCAATGCCATTGGTCCTCTATCTGCAATTGCATCTACCATTGAAAACATGGGTGAAATAACCTCAAAAAGTGCTATTGCTTGGTGGATATTGCCACTCGGTGGCGTCGGAATCGTGGTTGGCTTGGCAACGATGGGCCATAAAGTAATGGCGACGGTAGGAACAGGTATAACCGAGTTGACGCCAAGTCGCGGTTTCGCGGCTCAATTAGCCACCGCATCGACGGTTGTATTAGCTTCTGGTACAGGATTACCTATTTCAACCACACAAACTTTAGTCGGTGCAGTTTTAGGCGTTGGTTTTGCACGTGGTATTGCCGCACTCAATTTAGGTGTAGTTAGAAATATCGTCGTTTCTTGGGTCGTTACCTTGCCTGCCGGCGCAATTTTAGCAATTATATTTTTCTATATTCTGGAAGCAATATTTATCTAACTCATGTTAGAGTTATGTCATATTTGATTCAAAACTAATAAAAGGCACGCATAGACGTGCCTTGTTGGTTGCATGAAGAGTCTAAAATTCTTACTATTCCCACATTGGAATATTCTAATAACGGCTAAACGAAATATGAGGTCTATACTCCTCATAGTTTTGTAAGGGATACACTGTGAAAAAATTGCTTTCTATTGTTTTGTTTGTTTGCCTATCAATACCTAATGCATTTGCTGCATCAAGATATATCGCGGACAACTTGTTCACCTATATGCATTCGGGTCCTAGTAACGAATTTCGTATCATTGGTAGCGTTAATGCTGGCGATAAAGTAGAACTATTAGATGTAAACTCCAACAGCAAATATAGCCAAATTGTCGATACAAAAGGCCGTAAAGGTTGGGTTGAAAGCCGCTTTATTACTAGCCAAGCAAGTATGGCTGAACGTTTACCAAAATTGGAACAAGAACTTGCAAGCGTGAAAGCGAAATTGGCCGTAGCTCAACAAAGCTCTGACGAAGAAAAAGCCGATTTGGTTCAATCTTTAGATATTCGTAATAAACGCATTGCAGAACTTGAGCTCAGTTACACTGATATGAACCAACAACTTACTAGCTCTCAATCTGAAATTAGAGAGTTGAGAGCCAAGCTAGATACGCAAAAAGAAGATTTGTTGCTGAAATATTTTATGTATGGCGGCGGAGTAGCTGGCGTTGGCTTACTTCTTGGACTCATTCTTCCTCATATTATTCCACGTCGTAAAAAAGCCCCTGACGGCTGGGCATAAATCTCGCTTTAATTTTAGTGTTAGTAAGAGTGAGTTAAATACTTATTGAAAGGTCTCGATAGATTCTATCGCGACCTTTTGCTTTTTTATCTGTCGCCTTGTCTCTTGGTTGCACTTATTTTTAACCCGAATCAACCTTACCTGCTCATCATCGATTCAATAGCAACGGTTTATCCTTTCCATTCGTATAGTGCTGGGATTTCAATAATATCCCCTTCAAACCTTATCGTAATATACCTTGGAGTAATGGTCAGTAGCTGAATATTCCCATCTAACCAATCACCTTCATACAGCTCTACACCGTTGATCTTTACCCAGCGTCCTTGTGCTCGACTCGAATACATATGCGTTTGCAAGTTCATTGCTGGTAAGTGGCCTTTAAACTTATCCGAATAATTAACCAACTCAAATGTTCTTTCTGTATTATTTTTTCCTATTTCGGATGGCGGCTCTTCAACAAGTAATGTGTCCTCATCCAAAATACCTTGAACTTTTGAAGCTAACTCAGGTGAGAGACCACTCAAATCTAGCGATTGTAAATCCCAGTTATCTGTTGGTACATTATCTGAAACGGAAGGTAGTCCTTCCCTTGAGACAAGGACACTATCATCCGCTCGTGTTAACGGATCAGTATCGTTATCTGGTTGTAAAATCGAAACATCTTGTTCTGTAGTCACTAATTGTCGCACCATTTTGTACTCAGACAATAATGCCAAGGGTTCAGGTGCTGGATAATGTAAATATTCAACTGGCGAGACACGAGGTCTACTCTGTAACTCTTTTTGCTTGTTCAATGCTTGATTAGCTTGTTCAATATCTTGTTGCCATGACTGATGGACCTGAAAACCTAAATACCCAATAGCAAGGCAGACAGGTAATAAACACACACTGCCTAATAAAACTAAGCGAAGGTACTTATGCATTCTAACTTGCTCACTTGGTTTAACTTCTGATGAAACATTTGTTTTTATTGACTCAGGCATTAGTTAGCAGCCTCATGAACGGAAAGTAATTTAGGGGCAAAATCCGTTGTGATCAAATCGAGCAGTTTTAAAGTATTTCGGCCAACGATGCCATCTGAAGTGAGTCCTTGCCAGGCTTGAAAGGCTTTTACTCGATTTTCTAATTGCGTACTAAAAATTGAGCTATCTGTTTTGTCTGTCTGCAATGCTTTAGCCAGTAAAGCGTCCAATCTTTCTACCGACTTCCCATTGCTGTCTATTTTTAGTACTTGATCTATTTCGCTGTACCATAATGTCTGATACTCTCCAGACCAATGATTTTCCAGCCACTTTATTGGCAGCGATAAACGTTGTTCGGAATTGATCAGTTCAATTTTATCTTGATAAACACCATATAACACAGCAAAAAAAGGGCCATTTGGGCTTTGCAATGTTAAAACAACCGGCCTATCTTGAGCAATGATACTTTGCAAATCTCCATTTCGACGTTCGCAAAAAAAAGGCATGTTATCTTTACATTCAGCATCTAGAATAGATGCTTTTATACCCCATAAGCGATATAAAGCCACCATTGCATCCATTGGATTGTAACTGTTTTCGACAAAGGATTTTATTTCGTGGTCAATATCATAGACATGATTTGGTGAACTTTGGTCGACAAGAGTACTTTGGTCAACAATAGTAATAGGTGGATAGTAAGAACGAATAACCTCTTTAATTCGTCCTTCGAAATTGAGTGCTAGGCCAAACAAAATAATCGACAATACCATCGCGCTCACTCGAAATGGAAAAACAGCTTTATTGTTCGCGCGGTTATTGCTGGGAATGTTAGCCGTTGTCGTACCATTTATTGGTACGTTAGTCGTGATAGTCGATTTAATAGTGTCGGCTGTAGTTCTAGAAGACTCATGTCTTACAAAGGTTACCGGAGCTTGAAAAGACATCACATCCTGACAAGCGGTTTCCGCTTGATGGACACTAATCTGTTTTTCACCACTATAAAAAGCGTACAGCAGAGCCTTATCACAAATTAAATTAATCAATCGAGGGACACCGTGAGAGTACTGAGCAATAACTTTCAAGGCTTTATTATGAAATAAGGACTGCTGACCTCCTGCAATACGTAAACGAAATTCAATATATTGTGAAATCTCTTCTTCTGACAAAGGCAATAAATGATAGCGTCCGGTAATACGTTGTGCTAATTGCCTAAGTTCACTGGTTTGCAGTTTAGTTTGCAGTTCAGGTTGACCGATCAACAACACTTTTAATAATTTATGTGTGTCGGTTTCTAAATTGGTTAATAAACGGAGTTGCTCTAATACTTGTGCAGAAAGGTGTTGAGCTTCATCGATTAACAGCAAGGATTGATATCCTTTAGCGTGATTATCTAATAAATATCGATGAATACCTTGGGTTAATTGCTTAAATGATGATGGCTGTGAGTATTCAATCGCAAACTCATCACAAATTGCTTCGAGAAAATCCTGTTCAGAAAACGTAGGGGTCAGAATCAATCCAGCTTTCACATTTTCATCAAATGAAGCGAGTAATGCCTTAGATACCGTAGTTTTTCCTGTCCCAACCTCTCCTGTCAACATAGCAAAACCGCCACCATCACCAAGACCTGCTTGAAGATGTCCCATAGCTTCTCTATGCCGTCGACTTAAAAATAGATATCGCGAGCTTGGAACTATCGAAAACGGTGCTTCAATAAATCCGAAAAAATCTTTATACATTAACCGCTCTCTGTTGAGTCATATTTCATATACGTTAGATAAACCAATTACGTTCAACCAAAAATCAATTACATTCAATAGACCAATTGTTGTTATGCAAAGTACCACTGGCTGATAGAATGTAAAGCTTAACTCATCGTTTCACTATGGAGCCTTGTATGCAAACCTATCTTGTTGGTGGCGCTGTCCGAGATAAATTACTGAATTTACCCTGTGACGATCATGACTGGGTTGTTGTTGGCTCCACAGTCGATGACATGCTGTCTCGTGGCTTCCATGCCGTTGGCAAAGATTTTCCTGTCTTTCTGCATCCCAAAACTAAACAAGAATACGCTTTAGCAAGGACGGAACGTAAATCTGGTGTTGGCTATACAGGTTTTCAATGTCACTTTTCCAGCGATGTTTCGTTGGAAGATGATCTTATGCGTCGCGATCTTACGATTAACGCAATGGCGCAAGATGATCATGGTCTAATAATTGATCCATTTGATGGTCAAAAAGATCTTAACCATCGTTTACTTCGCCATGTATCCCCAGCCTTTGCCGAAGATCCATTACGAATATTACGTGTTGCTCGCTTCGCCGCAAGGTTTTTTACTTTAGGTTTTACTATTGCCCCAGAAACAATGGAATTAATGAAAGTAATGGTGAAATCTGGAGAACTGGAACACCTTACCCAAGAGAGAGTGTGGCAAGAATGGCACAAGTCCTTAATAACTGAGCGGCCAGATGTTTTTCTCTCGGTGCTAAAAGAATGCGGTGCACTGGCTGTTATTCTACCAGAGTTAGATTGTCTGTTTGGTGTTCCTCAACCAGAAAAATGGCACCCAGAAATTGATACAGGGATTCATACCTTACTGGTTACTCAACAGGCAGCGAAATTAACACGCTCGCCAATAATTCGCTTTGCAGCCCAAGTGCATGATCTGGGTAAAGGAGTTACACCTCCATCTGAATGGCCAAGTCACAAAATGCATGCGCATACAGGCATTGCCATTATTAAATCCCTCTGTAACCGCGTTAGAGTACCCAACGATTATAAAGAAATAGCTCTCGCGGTTTGTGCTCAACATACCAATATACATAGAGCTGAAGAGCTAAAACCAGCCACTTATCTTAAAATATTGAACAAACTCGATGTATGGAGAAAACCAGAAAAACTTGAACAAGTGCTTATTGCTTGTGTTGCAGATAGCCAAGGACGAACAGGCCACCAACAATCAGATTATCCTCAAAAAGAACGTTTTGAGAACGCGTATAAAGCAGCATTAAGTGTCAACGTGCAAGAGGTAATTAAAGATGGGTTTAAGGGGCAAGGTATCCGTGAAGAATTAGACAAGAGACGAATTACTGCTATTGCAAACATTCTTCCGCCTAAATAATTAGACAGTAATAGAGAATAAAGAAGCTATTGATCTCTTCATTCTCTATTACGTTTTATTCTATTAATGTCCACCAAGTAACAAAAAGCCAAACAAACCAAAACCTAATATCAATCGATAAATGACAAACGGCAACATCCCCATCTTAGAAATAAGTTTTAAGAAAAAGAAAATACAAATATACGCACTAACAAATGACGTCACTATGCCAGTCAATAAAAAACCTAAGTGTACTGGTTCTGCACTACTGACTAACTTTAACCCAAGATAACCACCTGCCAGCATAATAATAGGAATAGACATCAAGAAAGAAAAACGTGCAGCAGCTTCTCGAGTAAAGCCCAAATAAAGAGCAGCTGTAATAGTTGCACCAGAACGAGATGTACCAGGAATCATAGCTAGCGCTTGAGCAATACCGATAACAAGCGATTTTTTGCTATCCACTTGATATTCATCACTGTTCATTTTAGCGTGATTATCTACCCACCAAAGAAGTAGCGCAAATACGACTGTCGTAGTAGCAATAACCCATGCACTTCTAAGATAAATTTCGATAATATCCTTCATAAACAACCCAAACACACAGGCGGGAATAGTAGCCAAAATTAGCATCCATGCTAACTTGCTTTCTTTTGAATTCTGGCGTTTAAATATAGAAGAAAACAGAGCGCTTACAAGCGTCACAACTTCATTTCTAAAATAAATAACCACCGCGGCCAATGTCCCCACGTGCACAGCTACATCAAAAGCAAGCCCTTGATCTTCCCAGCCTAAGATTGCTGATGGCAATATTAAATGGGCTGAACTAGATATAGGAAGAAACTCTGTAAAGCCTTGTACTAAGGCAAGTATAAATGCTTCAAAATATGTCATTATTATTCCATTATTAAATTAATTCTATTTTGCTCAAAGTGTTAAGGTTATCCATATCCTGCCAAATATCTTTCACTGTTCGACCATCCATCGGGATAACCAAATCAGGCACAAGATCATACAAAGGCTGAATGACAAATGGGTACTTAAATATATCTTCCCGAGGCACGATTGGTGATGACAATGAAACTTCTTCACCAAATAATAAAATATCTAAATCTAAGCTTCTATCTTGAAACTTTTTAGCGGTTGAGCTTCTTCCCCACTTAATTTCGATACTACGCATTAATTGTGAAAAATCGGACAAACTTTCAGTTGTTTTTAACTCAACAACAAAATTATAAAATGGCGTACTATCAAACCCTAGTGACTCACATTCATAGATAGACGAAACGCGGCATAAATGTGTCAATGAAGACAACGCCTCAATCGCGGCTTTAGCATGTTTCTCTCTCTCAACATTCGTCCCAACGCCAATATAGACCATTGTCATCAGTCTTTAGCGCCTCGTTCGATTACTACTCCAACACCTGATGCTTGTGGTACCGCTCCTGGTTTAGTTAAGCGAATATGTACCCACGGTACAGAAAACTGCGTCATGATTAATTCAGCAATCTCTTCTGCTACACGTTCTACCAATAAAAATTGACCATTTTCTATGTGAGAAATAACCGCTTGGCTTACTTGTGCATAATCAAGAGCATCTTCAACATCATCGCTTTTTCCGGCTGATTTATTGTTATGAGCCATCTCGATATCAAGTACCAGCTTCTGTTTTATTTCCTGTTCCCAGTCATACACGCCGATAGTCGTTATTACTTCTAATTTTTCAATAAACACTTTATCAAATGCCATTTTTGTTCCTATTCATTCTGGATAAAACACTGAACTTTATATTGCAAGATACTCGCTATCTCGGTCATTTCTCATTCATTTCGATATCAGCCACTATCCGGTATCAACGACTTACTATGTAATTCAACTAATAAGCAACGAAGAATCCCCAAAATATGCCTGTTTGTTGTCGACAATTTATTGCACAACGGAATCAATTCACTAAGGCAATATCGAGCCACTAATTAGTTTGCATGAATGTGCCAGTCTACATGAGGAAAAGTATCCCGCGAAGTAACGAATATAAATTTGAAGAAATTTCATTAAATTATTCTCATAAAGAATAATTTTTCCAGTTTTGTTATACAGGTCGGATAACATATGAAGATAAAAAAACGTATTATTTTTCTTTCGAGCTATACTTTATGCGCGAAAGAAACCATTAATTCCATACTTTTGTTTTAATCATTAGGGATACATATGACACCACTGTCACTTGGTATGATCATTTTTGCCTATCTATTAGGTTCGATATCGAGTGCGGTATTGATTTGTCGTTTTCTAAAACTTCCCGATCCAAGAGAAAATGGTTCTAATAACCCAGGAGCGACTAACGTGTTGCGTATTGGAGGCAAATCAGCAGCCATTACAGTCTTATTCGTTGATATGCTCAAAGGAACTATTCCAGTATGGATAAGTTATTACCTCACTATTGAACCGCTTTATTTAGGCTTGATTGGTATTTCAGCCTGTTTAGGCCACATCTATCCGATTTTCTTCCATTTTAAAGGAGGGAAAGGAGTTGCAACCGCTATTGGTGCGATAGCGCCTATTGGTTGGGGATTAACAGGTTTACTTGGGGTAACTTGGCTTATCGCAGCCTTAGTTACTCGATACTCGTCGCTTGCCGCTATCATCACAGCGTTATTGGCTCCGTTTTACGCTTGGATGTTTAAGCCTCTCTACACACTTCCGGTTGCCATGTTGTGTTGCTTAATTTTACTTCGACATCAAGATAACATTCGTCGTTTAATCGATGGCACTGAGCCAAAAATTGGCTCAGCTTCTTAATATAATACTTAAGAATACATCAATTATTGATAGGCGATAACTGATCGATTGGCCAACGAGGCTGAGCCTTAACAGACAAATCTGAAGATTCATTATTCTTTAAGCGTTGCATACCTGCATAGGCGATCATTGCACCGTTGTCGGTACAAAATTCAGTTCTTGGATAAAAAACCTCTCCGCCTACTTTTTGAGCTAACCCTTCTAATTCTGCTCGCAATTGTTTATTTGCACTTACACCACCAGCAATAACAATTCGTTTCATCCCAGTCAATTCTAGTGCTCGCTTACATTTTATAGCCAAAGTCGCGCAAACTGCTTCTTGAAATGCATAAGCTATATCTGCACGTGTTTGCTCATCATCCTCATTCGCTCTAATTGTATTGGCTGCAAAGGTTTTTAAACCAGAAAAACTCATATCTAACCCTGGACGATCAGTCATTGGTCGTGGGAATTTAAATCGCCCTGGAATACCTTTCTCTGCTAAACGCGAGAGCAATGGCCCACCAGGATAATCAAGCCCCATTAATTTTGCGGTTTTATCAAAGGCTTCACCGGCTGCATCATCAATAGACTCGCCTAAAATTTTATATTCACCAATGCCTTTCACTTCAACTATCATGGTATGACCGCCTGAGACCAATAATGCAACAAACGGAAACGGTGGCGGATTATCTTCTAGCATTGGAGCTAATAAATGACCTTCCATATGGTGTACCGCAATAGCAGGAACATTCCACGCATAAGCCATACTTCGACCAATCGTAGCGCCAACTAAAAGCGCACCAACCAAACCTGGACCTGCGGTATAAGCAATACCATCAATATCATCTCGGCTTAAATTTGCTTGTTTTAACGCTTCTTTAATTAATGGAATCGTTTTTTTAACGTGGTCTCTAGAAGCTAACTCAGGAACTACACCACCGTAATCGGCATGCAATTTTACTTGGCTATACAATTGATGAGAAAGCAACCCTTTCTCGTCGTCATAAATAGCTACGCCTGTTTCATCACACGACGTTTCAATACCTAAAATACGCATTGTTTACTCATTGAAATCGGAAATTAAGCCAATATTACCTAATCTAACAAAATTTGACCACGATAATACTTTACAAAGGCACACTGATCGGATTAAAATTCCGCACCATTTTTGATTTAGCTGATTAACGACCAATCGATAGCGATTTGAGTCCTAATAATTAGCATTAACGAATAACCCCTGAGGTGAAAGGCATATGCCAGTAGTTAAAGTACGTGAAAACGAACCGTTCGACGTTGCATTACGTCGTTTCAAACGCTCTTGCGAAAAAGCAGGTATCCTTTCAGAAGTTCGCCGTCGTGAGCATTATGAAAAACCTACTACAGTACGCAAACGCGCTAAAGCAGCAGCTCAAAAGCGTCACGCTAAGAAGCTATCTCGCGAAAACGCTCGTCGCGTACGTTTGTACTAATAACTGAATCCCAAGAAAGGAATTAGTTATGGCTCTTATTGACCAACTCAAAGAAGAGCAGAAAGTTTCGATGAAAGCCAAGGATAAATTACGCCTTGGCACTATTCGTTTAGCCCTTTCAGCAATTAAGCAACGAGAAGTTGACGAGCGGATTACTCTGACCGACGACGATATCGTAGCAATATTAACTAAAATGGTTAAGCAGCGTCGTGATTCTGTCTCGCAATTTGAAACAGCAAATCGTCAAGATTTAGCTGATGCTGAGAAAGCAGAAATTACTGTACTTGAGGAGTTTATGCCTCAACCGCTATCAGAACAAGAAGTGGCCGCACTCATTGAAAGTGCAATTTCTGGATCTGGTGCTGCGGGCATGCAAGACATGGGTAAAGTAATGGGTGTACTTAAGCCGCAAATTCAAGGGCGAGCAGATATGGGCAAAGTAAGCAGTTTAGTTCGCTCTAAATTAGCTTAATATCCCACATCAATTGAACAAGCCGTGCTATTCTTTGTTGAATACACGGCTTGTTTTGTCTCTGCACACTAGCGAGTAAGTTGAAACAAAAATTAGTTTGTTGATGCATTAAGTTAGTTAATATAAATAAACGAGTTAGCGTAGTAAGGTTTTATGGCTGGACATATCCCACGACACTTTATAGATGATTTGCTTGCAAGAGTTGATATCGTCGACGTTGTCGATTCCCGCGTAAAATTAAAGAAAAAAGGTAAAAATTACAGCGCATGCTGTCCTTTTCATAACGAAAAAACCCCCTCTTTTTCAGTAAGCCAAGAAAAACAATTTTATCACTGCTTTGGTTGTGGTGTTCACGGTAACTCTATCGACTTTGTTATGGAATTCGATCGATTAGATTTCGTTGAAGCCATAGAAGAAATAGCCTCGGGATTAGGCTTAGAAGTTCCAAGAGAACAAAGAAATAATGGAAAGTTTAACAATGCTCCCCGAGCAAATTCTGAGGAAAAACGTAACCTATATGATTTGATGGGAAGTATTGCTCAATTTTATCGTTCACAATTAAAAATATCAGCAAACAAACATGCTATCGATTACTTAAAAGATCGTGGACTTTCCGGTGAAGTGGTACAAAAATTTGGAATCGGATTTGTTCCAGATGAATGGGATGCCGTTCGTAAAAACTTCGGTCAGCATAAAGCAACCCAAGATATGCTTGTTACTGGTGGAATGTTAATAGAAAACGATAAAGGCAATCGATACGACCGCTTCCGTGGCAGGATTATGTTTCCTATACACGACCGTCGTGGCCGTGTGATTGGCTTTGGTGGTCGAGTGATTGGCGATGGCACACCAAAGTACCTCAACTCTCCAGAAACACCAATATTCCATAAAGGAAAAGAACTTTATGGATTATATGAAGTACTGCAAGCTTACCGAGAACCACCTCAAGTTCTAGTAGTAGAAGGCTACATGGATGTCGTTGCATTAGCTCAATATGGTGTCGATTATTCTGTCGCGTCATTAGGTACTTCGACGACAGGTGATCACTTACAACTTTTGTTTCGACAAACAAACACCGTTGTTTGCTGCTACGACGGAGACCGAGCTGGACGCGAAGCGGCGTGGCGAGCACTAGAAAATGCGCTCGGTTATCTAAAAAGTGGCAATATTCTTAAATTTCTTTTTTTACCTGATGGCGATGACCCGGACAGTTTTATTAGAACACATGGTAAAGAAGCATTTGAGAAAAAAGTTAAAGAGGCGACTCCGCTCTCAGAGTACTTTTTTAATAATTTAACTGACCAAGTCCAAGTTGGAAGCGATGAAGGTAAGGCAGCCCTTTCCGCGCTATCGGTTCCACTTATTGAAAAAATTCCAGACGAGTACTTACAAAGTCAGCTGTTTAAAATATTAGGCCAAAAAACGGGCATTTTCTTAGAGCATCAAAATAGCTCAAAAAAAGTCCACACTAGTCAAAATAAGGCGCCACAAAAGATAGCAAAAACCCCAATGCGCGTAGTTATTGCTCTCTTAGTTCAAAATCCGAGCTATAGTGTAGAAGTGCCCGATCTCTCAAGTGTTCAAGATATCGCCGTTCCTGGGTTAAGTTTATTGATAGAAGTGCTTGATAAATGCCTATCAAATCCCCATATAACCACTGGTCAGCTTTTAGAGAATTGGCGCAACGACAAAAATGAAAACATGTTGTCTCGTCTAGCAAGTTGGACTATCCCGTTAAATAAGGATGAAGATAACGAAAGAGATATATTTTTAGATTCATTGGACAAAATAATTTACCAGTGCATCGAAAAACAAATTGAAACTTTGTTGGCACGAGAAAGAAGTGTCGGTTTATCAACCGAAGAGAAAAGGGAGCTACTAGCGTTAATGCTAGACTTAAAAGCGTAACCCTATAGTAGTCAGCACAGTTTATATTTGTTATAATTGGCGGTTCGCAATTCGCAACCTTTCACCATCACACAGACCTCAAGTTGGATATCGTCTATGGATCAAAATCCGCAGTCACAGCTAAAGTTACTTGTCATTAAGGGTAAGGAACAAGGCTATCTGACCTACGCCGAAGTAAATGACCACTTACCTGCAGAAATCGTAGATTCTGAACAGGTTGAAGATATCATTCAAATGATCAACGACATGGGTATTAAAGTCGTTGAAACTGCACCAGATGCAGATGAAATGTCCATCAATGAAGATAACAATATCACTGATGAAGACGCTGCCGAAGCAGCCGCTGCTGCACTTTCAAGTGTAGAAAGCGAGATTGGCCGCACTACTGACCCTGTTCGTATGTATATGCGTGAAATGGGTACTGTAGAACTGTTAACTCGTGAAGGCGAAATTGATATAGCTAAACGTATTGAAGATGGAATTAACCAAGTTCAATGCTCTGTAGCTGAATACCCTGGTACTATCTCTTATGTTCTTGAACAGTTTGATAAAGTTCAAGCAGAAGAGCTACGCTTAACCGACATTATCTCTGGGTTTGTTGATCCGAATGATGATGGTTCTGCCGCGCCAACTGCAACCCACATTGGTTCAGAACTTGCGACATCAGATCTAGAAGATGCAGATGATGAAGACGCAGATAATGACGAAGACGATGAAGAAGAAGATACAGGTATCGATCCTGAACTCGCTTTAGAAAAGTTCACGTCGCTTAGAAATACTTATCAAGATATGCAACTTGCTATCAACGAATATGGTCGTGAAAGCAACCAAACGGCTGATGCAAAAGAAGCATTATTGGAAGTTTTTAGAGAATTTCGTCTGATCCCAAAACAATTTGATTACCTAGTTAACGAACTGCGTACTTCAATGGAACGTGTTCGAACACAAGAACGATTAATTATTCGTCAGTGTGTAGAATACGGAAAAATGCCGAAGAAAACTTTTGTTCAAGCCTTCACTGGCAACGAATCATCTGATGCATGGTTAGATCAAGCTCTTGCTTCTGATAAGCCTTATGCAGAGAAGATCAAACGTAACGAAGAAGATATTCGACGCAGTATTCTGAAACTTCGTACTATCGAAAAAGAAACATCATTACCGGTTCAAACCATTAAAGATATCAGTCGTCGCATGTCTATTGGTGAAGCGAAAGCTCGCCGTGCGAAGAAAGAAATGGTTGAAGCTAACCTTCGTTTGGTTATTTCTATCGCAAAGAAATATACCAACCGTGGTTTGCAATTCTTGGATCTAATCCAAGAAGGTAACATCGGTCTAATGAAAGCAGTAGACAAGTTCGAATATCGTCGTGGTTATAAATTCTCGACCTACGCAACATGGTGGATCCGTCAGGCAATCACTCGCTCTATTGCTGACCAAGCTCGTACCATACGTATTCCTGTTCATATGATAGAAACTATCAATAAATTGAACAGAATCTCTCGCCAAATGCTGCAAGAGATGGGACGTGAGCCGTTACCAGAAGAACTTGCTGAACGCATGCAAATGCCAGAAGACAAAATTCGCAAAGTACTTAAAATTGCCAAAGAGCCAATCTCAATGGAAACACCAATTGGTGATGACGAAGATTCGCATCTAGGTGACTTTATTGAGGATACCACGTTAGAGCTTCCTCTCGACTCAGCCACCTCTGGTAGCTTAAAAGTCGCGACAAAAGACGTTCTAGCAGGGTTAACGCCTCGTGAAGCAAAAGTACTGCGTATGCGTTTTGGTATTGACATGAATACCGACCACACTCTTGAAGAGGTAGGTAAGCAATTCGACGTTACTCGTGAACGTATTCGTCAAATAGAAGCCAAAGCACTACGTAAGCTTCGCCACCCAAGCCGCTCAGAAACTCTGCGTAGCTTCCTAGACGAATAGAAAAGACATTTTTGATTAAAAGGTGAGCAGTTGCTCACCTTTTTTATCAAAAATGGTTTAAGTGGATAAAAACTAAGCGCAATTGACCCATAAAGCATCTAGACAGCTAGAGTAACATCCCCTATAATCGTCAACCTAATTTGGCCCCTTAGCTCAGTGGTTAGAGCGCTCGACTCATAATCGATCGGTCCGCAGTTCAAATCTGCGAGGGGCCACCAAATTTAAAGGCCTGATAGCGTTTTCGTTCTCAGGCCTTTTTCTTTGAAATCTATTTATAGCATATTTATAGCAGTTTTCTGCTATACAGGATTTATAGCAAAGCACTTTTCAAATTAGCGTCAAACTTCCCCCCTTACCCATGTAACTGCTACTCAGAAAGAAAATGTCTCAAGAAAATAACTATACAATTAACGTAGTTGATAATACCTACAAGAAATATCGAAGGCATAAATGTTGAGGAGGTATAAGACACTTTTGGACATAAACGCGTTTGAAGCTTCGGTCGAAATCTACCCATCATAGAGTTTTCCATCTCCAAAGCAGCAGAAGGGCACCACTTCAGGTGATGCCGCTCGTGCACGATACTGGACATAACCTTCCATCTCTGATCCGTGGTGTTAGATTCACTTTATGCAGAACTTTTTGTAGAACATGCACATTACACAGATCCTTAAGTAATTTTTCATGTCGTGTATTTTAAGATATGATCTTTGAAAAAGGGCATTACTATGAAAATTGCAACGTTGGTTATTAATGGATTTCATATAGAAGTTTTATCAGCTCCCATTTGGGGAACTGTGGGGACAGTTGCCACTATTTTTGCCGCAGTAGCAACCGCATTAGCTGCATGGGCGGCACATAGATCTGCTAAAGCGGCTGAAAAAAGCTCTAATCAGTGGAGAGAGCAAGCCATATTTGATCAGATTCTATTATCAACTGCATCAACCAGAACCAGCCTTCCGCTGTATGTCAATTATGCTCTGTTGATATGTAGTCATCGTTCACATGATAAGATAATTGGGAAGTCTTCTTTAAAGACGCATGATTTTCTGAAGTTTTCTTCATTGGAAACCCGTGATCTCAATAAGCTACAACAAACTCGCTTAATAAAATTCAAAGAGTTTGTTTCAGAAAAAAAGAACTTCATTGAAACAGAAAAAAAGAATGAAATTGAAAAGCTTTATTTAACATACTATTTGGCTAGAGATTTTTCTCAGTTGAAGCAAGATGAGAAAGATAAGATTCGAAATGTCATACACAACTTTGAAATAAGTATTAATGATCTGATTAATAATGTTGATCTACTATGGGAAAGTAAAGTTAACAGTAAAGCTATAGAACATTATTTCGGGACAAATGATCAAGCTTCTGAAATGTATTTTTTTTTCTTAATGTGCCAAGAGATCTTTGAACTGTTTTTCGATTATGTGACGAGTCCTACTAGTAGTGAGAATCTAATGCAAGCCATCACTAAGCTTGAAACTAGATTCAATTAAGTTGTAGTAACTCACCGCCACATCTATGTAAAGAGACGCACAAGGGCGTTTTTTTTCATTTCTAATATCGCGTCAAATCAACACTTTAGTTTGAAATCGAGCTCAAATTTGTCCATTCCTATCCAAGTTTTTTGTAATGATAAAAGTAATGCTTTGATGTTTTATCTGAAATCAGCATTACTTTTGGGAGGCAGATGTGGCGAATTCAAAGGCTAAAGATAGTTTATTGCAAATCTATGCACACTGGAAATCTGCAATTAGTACACCTTTTATTGTTCAGAACTGGGAGGTTTTGAGTACTGCTCTTTAGCTACTTGTCACTCCTGCAAGCCCAATTAATTGGGGATGGTATTTATCGGCCTGAATTATGGGCAGCTTCGTGTTACTCGACTCCACGAGAAACAATCTAGGTAAAACCTTACCAGTGATTATTCACGGTTTAATTCCAGCTACAATCTGTTTGAACATCAATGCAGAAGATAGATGCGCTGCTGGGCTTTCTGAGAACGCCTCACCATACTCCTTTAAATCACTTCGGAACTCTTTTTCGTCTTTCTCTAGTCTTCTGATGATTCGATCTACCGAGTTTAAGATACTTTCGATAAACATTGATGTACATTTCTCAGCATTCACACAGCAAATATCCGCATCAATATCGTGATAATCCAAAACTGTAGCTGACAGGTCAATGGAATACTCTCCATTACTGTATTCGCACATTACTCGCAATACTTCTGCGTTAAGAAAGCAGCGCTCAGTGGCTCTTGTTACAACTGAGGATACTCGTTGAATGCGCTTTAAATCATTTATTATACTAGCCATTAACCACTTCCCTTTCCTCTAAAAACTTGGACTCTTCATACTGCGCAGCAACAATATCCCGAACCAAGTTAAAGTCACCTTCAACAAACTCATTTAAAGCCTCTTCAACTTCTTCAAAAGTCAGGTTAAAGAACTCTCTTCGGTGATTGACTTTGTTGACTCTTCGAGAGGCAAACTTAGAATGAAGTTTGTTTTCCAAGGCAGGGGCATCATCAGATGGTATAAGAGCATGGACATCAAAAAAGAACGGAACAGATGCATCTCCCAACTCCCTCACACGATCCATAGGCTCTAAACGTCGTGTCATTCCAATCTTGTACACATTTTCACCAAACGATCCCTTGTTTGAGATAACATAAACATATCCTGACCTTGTGAGCTGAGCCATACTTAGCGCCCGCTCTTTCTCAGAAGTTGCACGTTCCAATTTAAGCTTCAGCTCTTCGATATGAGAGTTGAGCTTTTCTACTTCTTCTTGGTTCGCTGTTTGAACTCTGGCTAGAGCATCACTCAAATCTTTTTGAAAAGCTTTTTCCTCCTTTTCACGAGCAGTGACAAAGCTTTCTATCTCTTTTTTAACTTTGGCTTCTTCACGCAGAGACTCTTTCATGAATCGTTGTTCTTCTAGCTCCATCTCCTTTTTATACTTATATTCAAAGGCATGGCGATGCTCTTCCAGACGCAAAAATAATAGAGTTCTATTCAGCTCTACGTAGCTATCATCACCACTCTTATTGACCTTTTGAAACCACTTGTCTATTTTTTTTGCATTAGCGGTGAAGTTACGTGCGTTAGTATTAGCTATAATATTGTCTACTTCTGCATTAAAGGCAGTTATCAGAAATTTACCATGTCTCTTTTGCCTTGCCTTTCCTTTAGCAAGATTGTCATTCCAAAGAATATCTTGAAGAATATCAAATGCGTTACCCTGTTTTATCAGTTCCTTCTGTTTATTTTTTACTTGTTGCAAAGATACCTTAATTTCATCGCTAGTAGGCCCATCAAGAAGGTGTTCAAATGGTGTCACTGTAGAGAGGAGATCCTGATGTTCTTTAGTTAACTCCAAGTCACGCAACTCTTCTCGGAGCTTCTCAATACTGCTAAAAAGTACCTTTTCGCGGTTTTCTCCTGTTTCAATTTTTTTCTCAACATCCGCTAGTGCTTTATCTGCACGAGCCGTTGCTTTATCGACGATGGCTTGGGCTTCAGCTTCCGCATTACTAAGAACTTTTTTACGTTCAGCTTTCACTTCAGTCAGAATTAGGTCTTTTTGTCTATGTGCATTCTCAATTTCTTCAGCTAATTCTGACTTTGCTAGTCCTATAGAATTTTCATTCTCTTGTAATACGAGTGCACACTGTTTTTCTATATCAGCAAGGTGCTCTCTGGCAGCCGCTTTATCTTTCTCGCACTGGACTCTAACGTCATGACAAGTAGATCTAAGCACGAGCAATTCCTCTTCGAGCTTCATTAAATCTGTAGCCTTGATATATTCAGGGGAGGCTAAAACTTTTTGAATACTCGACAATTCTTCTTTCGCTTCACTTAACTGTTTTTCAAGCTCAGTAACGTTAGCTTGGGCATCCATCAAGAGGGACTTTTTGACTAATCCAAACATTGTTTTTCAAACCTAGATATGTGATGTATTGATTAACTTGGTAAAGAACCGACTGAACACCCACCAAATTTATAGACACTTTGTGGCATAAGGAAAAATAGGTCAAATAACCTCGTATAGAAATGAGACACAAAACAGTTCTAGCTTAGAATGGGGCACTTGTGAGTTATGAAGTGCTAACTGTAAGTGTCCTGGACAGATTATATTAATGTTCAGTCACTTTTACTGCAGTGCCTGTTGCTGTAATCATCAGCATCCCTTTTCCTTGTCCGGAAATTTCTTCTGTATCGATAGACACACAAATTATTGCATTACTATCGAGTAGTGCTGCTTTCTTTTTTAGTTCATCCATCGCTTGTTCTTTCAAGTCTTCAAGTTTAGTCATATATGTCTGGGAGTTACCGCCAACAATATCACGCACTCCTGCAAGTATATCTCGGAAAATATTTGCACCGCTCACTATCGTTGATGTTACTATACCGCAGTTAGCTATCACTTTTGTATTGGAAGTAAGAAATGATGATGTAGACATCATGATGTTATTTGCGTTGATACAAAAGAGCAAATCCATTGCTTCTTGCTCTGATTCCGCATTAATAGTGTGAGTCCCTTCAAATCCTTGCTCGAGCAATACCATTACGTCGTCGCTTGAAATAGTTATATCAACAGCACATACATTTGAAGGATCATTTTTATCCTTCATTATTTGATAAACGTTCATTTTAGTCATTTCCCTTGATACCTACCTAGCCCCTAGTATTTAATCAACTTATAACTTTAATATCCAACAAAGCACATAGTGTGGCATTAAATAAACAAGGTCAAATACAAGTTACTAGAAATGAATCCTAAGCAGGTTTGGGCATTATTGAGTTAATTCTCTTATCAAAATACACTTATTCACAGAACTCCAAGTTAAAGAACATGGCGTACTTGAGAATCGATGCGCCATTCAAAAACACGAGTAATTAGTTCACGTCCCCCAGTAAGGACCCCTTTTAAAGCTCTTACAAGCTCTTCGGAGCAGTACTGACTTGTTTTGATGCAACCAGTCACCC